>DASVCP010000073.1:0-5068 GCA_036381555.1 Gammaproteobacteria bacterium | reverse complement strand
TCCGCGCCTTCAAAGAAGGCCGCCTGCTCGGTGAAGATCAGGTCGGTGCCGTTGCCGGCAGGCAGAAATTCAAAAGTGGCCAGCGACGTCGAGATGCGGTTGCCGCCCACGGTCATGGTGTAGGCCAGCACGATCCGCCGGTTGGGAACAATGTCATGGTAGCTGGTGTCGTTGCCCATCGGCGTGCCTTCCGGGAGCGGGCCGCCGCCCTGGAAGCGGAAGCGTGAACGTTCGCCGCCGCCGACCCGGAAATCCATTTCGAATTCGTCGACGGCAAAGCCTTCGCCCTCGGCGAACCAACGGCGTTTTTTGGCGGGATCGGAGAATCCCGCAAACACCTTTTCGGGTGCGGCCGGGTAGTGGCGTTCGATAACAAAGCTGCTATGGGTGACGGTGCGTTCAGTCATGGTTAATCCTCGCTTGAAATTAGTAAAGTCATGGCTTAAGTATTGTCGAGAGGAAATAAATTGTCAAGCAGACACTTAAGTATCGTGGGAATTACTTTTAAGCTATTGTTTTTTAAAGAAACGGTTGGGGCTCGCCTATGTCGAGGCCTTTGCAGAGCCGGCAATAGGGTGTAGATTTGCCGGGGTATAAACTCAATGGATTTCTACCGAGGGCTGATTTTAAGATGCGTATCCTTACCCCAACCCGCCTCCTGCGGGTGTTCGTGTTTTCCATGGCCGGCGCGTTGTTCGCGGCGGCGTGTCAAGCCGACGACCACGCTGCCGTGTTCAAGGCGAAACTCGACGCGTATCACTATTTTGAACCGAACCTTGCCTTGCCCTTGCCGGCGCGTGTGCAGACCATGCCGGACGAATCCCTGCAATCGATCATCGCCTTCGACCGTTCGATCGGCATCGCCAATACCGACTATAAGCCGCGTACGGCGACGCCCGCCGATATCGCCCTGTTCGCCGAGTATGTGGCGCTGCTTCCAAAGCATTATCAAACGGTGCTGTCGAACAAGTTGATGGCGGTGCATTTCGTCGATAACTTTGCCGGGGCGGGGCTGACCGACTGGTACGTCGATCAGCGGGGCGAGGTTTATTACTACATGATTCTCAACAGCGCGCTGTTGACCGAGTCGCTCGATGACTGGCTGACTTACCGGGAAAATTCCTATTTTACTCAGGCGCCGGAATCGTACCGGGTCAGGGTGCGTACCGGAACGGAGTACAAGGCGCTCCTGTACGGCCTGCTGCACGAGGGCGGCCACATCGTCGATTACGAGGGCAATGTCAGTCCTTACCTGGACCCGGTGCATAAAAAGAAGATCAACGCCGGCGAGACTTCCGATTTCACCGGCGGTATCTGGCAATCGCATAAAACGCCGGTGGACGAATATGATTTCAAGAACCGGGACAGGTTGAACGTATATGGCATATTCAGCGACAAGCCGCTTGTCCCGGCGGAAGAACTGCCCGGCATGTTTACGCAACTTGCACGGACGCCGTTCGTGAGTTTTTATGCCGGCACCGCCTGGCACGAGGATTTTGCCGACCTCGTCACCTATTACCACGTTGAAAAAAAACTCGGCGGCGAGGTTGTGGTTGAACTGCTCCGGGACGACAGGATTGTCGACAGCTTGTTGCCGGCCAAGCGCGGGTTGGACGGTGTCAGGCTGAAGATTCTTAAGGATCTTTATTGAGAAAGAGTGGAGATTGTTCAATGAGCCCCTAAGAACCGGAAACGGGGTTGAAAACCAAAGTGCGGTGAGCAATGGAGCAAGTGTTAAAATCATACAAGTCCGTAACGGTATTGTTCGGCTATCTCGCAAACGACTTTGCGGGTTTTTACAGGCGGGTGGCCCAGGAATACGAACTCCTGCCGTTGATCCTTTTTCTGATTCAGTTGACGGCTCTGGTGATTGCCGGGAACGTACTGTTGATTCCCGCCGGGGATGATACCGGGGAGTTTTCGAAAGTCTGGTTTGTGTTCGGTTATATTCAGCAGGCGGTTGTCATACTATTGTTCGCATCGTTCTTTTACGCCTTCATGCGGCTGTCGGCATCCGGTTTTAAAGAAAATTTCAGCCATATTCTGAAATTTTTTCTGGTGTTGTTTATATTGTTCCAATCCATCGTGATGATTTTCTCATTCCTTTCCGACCTGTATCTTTATGCCGGAACGGATTATTTCGAGCCGGAGATGTCGTTTCCGGACAGCGTAATCGAAGCACGCATTTTTTACTTCATCGAATCGTACGTGCTGGGCGCCGGTTTCGCGCTGTTGCTGGCCTCGCTGCTCTACGTTTCGGTGTACAGGTCTAAAATAACCTTGTTGTGTTTGGGTTTGTTTTCCGTGTTGTACGTGTTTGTGGTGCATCCCTGCATGTCAGATATGTGGGATACCTATTTGTGTAGGCGGCTGGAGGTCTGTTTCATGCCGGTCGACATCGGCGACGCTGCCTTTATGATGAATTTACCGGCTGAATAAATCATGTCATACCTCAACGATCCCAGAGTGTTGTTCGCCGCCGAGCGCACCCTGCTGGCCTGGAACCGGACCAGCCTTTCGTTGATCGCTTTCGGGTTTGTCATTGAACGGGCGGGCCTCTTGATCCAGGCTTTGGGATTGGAGGAAATCGGTTCGCAAGGCGTCGTTGCTTTCTGGCTCGGTATTTCCTTCATATCGCTCGGTTCAATCAGCTCCGCATTTTCCGCCCGCCAATACGCCGTCATATTGCGCAGCCTGAACCCGGAGGAGTTTCCGCCCGGCTATTCGGCCAAGTGGGGGCTGGTGATCAATAATATCGTTGCGGTGTTGGGCATAAGCCTGGCGACGGTTCTTATCATAGCCCGCATCATGTAAATAACGGTGAGAACGGAAGTCATCACTCAAGGGGACAATCTTGTCATCCGAAGGCTGGTGCTGGAGCCGGGGGAAGCGACACCCTGGCACACCGACACCTGTCGCCGTTTTTCAGTGGTCGTGCGGGGCGAGCGGTTGCGTATCGAGTTCCAGGGCGGCGGCGAACCCGTTGTGGTTGACGTGCATCCCGGTATGGCGGACTGGGACGAGCCGGACGACCGCGCGCACCGCGCGATCAACGCCGGAGCCGTGCCGTATGAGGAAGTGGTGATCTTTTTCCTCGAAGCGCAGGGCGCAGATCCTCAACCTGAGCATGTGCAGGTGAACGAGTAACGGGGTCTAAGCCTGCACATATACCGCTCCCTGCATCCCTGCATCGCGGCATACCGTCCATCCCTGGACATATACCGCTCCCTGCATCCCTGCATCGCGGTATACCGTCCATCCCTGGACATAAAAAAGGGCGGCCGAATGGCCGCCCTAAAGTGTTTTTATACCCCTTAAATTCAGGGCATTTGGATTTTTACTTTATTCAACGTTTCCATCTCCCAGCGCGTTCAGCCAGTCGACTACGAACTGTCCCATGTAGTTGTCATAGGTGTCCGTGTTGCCGCCGTGGAAACGGGTCTGCTGAGTGCTGTTGCCGTTGCCCAGCAGCACATAGTTGATGTCGAACATCACTGAGCGGTAGGTCGGCGACCAGTTCCAGGCGATCCAGTGCGCATTGGATCGCGCATCGACATACGACCGGTACATGTTGCCGTAACTCGACGCCGTGCCTTGCGTGACGTTGGCATCGCTGTTGTTCTCGTATCCCCACTCCGTGAAGATAACCGGATGGAACTGCAGCGTGTATTCCGCCCAGTTGGGGATGCCGCCGCCGCTGTGCGCCGGGTAGATATGGTTGGCGTAGGCGATGTTGCCGCCGGTGAAGAACTGGTCCGCCGAACTTTGCGGCAGTACCTGCGACCAGGAAGGACCGCCGGCGATGATGATGTTGTCGGCGGGCGGTGTGTTGGGCAGGCCGTACTGCGACCAGTCGCCGCTGCGGATGGCGTTGATCCAGCCCTGCGCCGTTTGCCGCCACGATTCCCAGCTACCGCCGCCGGGCTCGTTGAAGATCTCGAACAGCACGTTCGGATGGTTGGCGTAAATCGCCGACATGCGGTTCCAGAAATCCACGGTATTGGTTTCGTTACTGCCGGTCCAACCCTGGCCGACATAATGCCAGTCAATGATGGCGTAACGTTCCGCGGCGGTGACCGCATCGACCGCGGGTTCGATAATTTCCGAAATAAAGAACTCCGGCTCGACCAGGTCCCAACCGTGCTGGCCCACTTCATCGTTCACAATCGGATGAATGGTCAAACGCATAATGTTGGCGTTCGTCCACAACGGATCGTTGATCATGTTGATGTGATCGGTGACGTTGTTCGAACCCGGCGTACCGCCTTCCATGCCCGGCACATACAAACCTTTATATATTGCATGCAGATCGGTCACGGCGACACCGTGCAGGTGAACCGTGTTGCCGAGCGAGTTGACGATGTTGCGGCCCTGGACGCTTAACGGCAGCAAGGTACCGGCATTGCCGGACGAACTGCTCGATGAAGACGAACTGCTGCTCGAACTTGATGAGCTGCTGGAGCTAGACGAACTGGAACTGGAAGACGAACTGCTGGAACTCGATGACGAGTTGCAATTGTCCTCTACCCCGAACTGGCTGGGCTGGTCGTTTTCACAGGTGCTGCGGGAAATACAGGTCTGGCCGTTTTCCCAGGACCAGCCGCTTTGCGCGACCTGGCACAGCGGTACGTTCGAGCCCCACCAGTTGCAAACCTCGCAGCTGCCGCCGCTCGATGAACTGCTCGAAGACGAACTGGATGAAGAACTGCTCGACGAAGACGACGAGCTTGAGCTGCTGGACGACGAGGAACTGCTGGAACTCGATGAGCTGCTTGAACTTGAACTGCTCGATGATGAGGAACTGCTGGAGCTGGATGAGCTGCTTGAACTTGAGCTGCTGGATGAACCCCCGTTGCCGGTACAGGTCGGCAGGTTGAAACTGCCGTCGTGGGTGCCCTGGAAGCCGAACGTGGTGCTCTGGCCCTGCGACAGGTTACCGTTCCAGCCGCAGCAGTTGCTGAAGTTCGGGGTCGAAGTGTTGCCGCCGGACAGGGTTACGTTCCAGCTGCCGGTTACGTTGGCCGGTTCGCCGAAATCCAACTCAATCGTCCAGCCGCTGATCGAACCG
>DASVCP010000072.1:0-3587 GCA_036381555.1 Gammaproteobacteria bacterium | reverse complement strand
AACCCAGCCTTTGTTCACGGGGCGCCCGGCGGGATGTACTTCCTGGTGCAGCAGGCGGGATCTTAGAATTTCCTCCAGTACGAACAACTGGTATTCGCGATAACCAAGCTCTTTATTCAAACTGGAAATGGCATTCTCGAGGGAATTCCCGCTTTCGCTTACCGTACTCGCCTCGGCCGGGCCGCCTATTGCAGGGGGATTGCTGAATTCAAACTCACTCTCGTCGAGACTGGCCATCTTGACCAGCTTGGCCCCTAATGCGTTTAACCGGGTAATGTGTCCCTGCATTTGCCCGATGCGCGTCGTCAAGGCTTTCACCCGGGCTTCTGAATTCTCTCTAGTGTTTCAAGGGCGCGGCCCTGCTCTTCAAGCTCGTCCTGCCACGCCAGTACATAACTGTCCGCCTGGCGTTTGGCGCCCCACCAGTATCCGCCGCCGACGCAAATGGAACCCAATACCAGAAAACCGGCGAGCAACATGGCATAATGCCCCACCGTGCTGAAGTGGAGGTTATGCCGGTTCCGCCCTTTTCGGGTAATCAGAATGATGTTCATTGCTCGGAAATTTCCGGTTTTTCAACAAGATATGGCGTCAGCATAAGGTAGTACACTAAGAGCGTGTTGTCCAGTATTGTGTCAATTCAACCCATGTTATCGTTAACCGTCTCACACAATACGCATCCCAGATGAAATCGATAGGCAGCTGTGTTCCCCAAACTCTTGCCAACAAAGCGGAGTTTTTAAAGCGGCTAAACCAGGCCATCCTTGACTGTGTGCCAACCGAGCTGATCGCTCATGTTGAAGTGGCGGGTCTGGAGGGCACCAAACTCACGCTGACAACTCAATCGCCCGTCTGGGCAAACAAGCTGCGGTATCTTACTGACGAGATTGCAAGACGCCTGTCGGCGCACACAGGCCTTCCGATCTCATCCGTCAAACTGCTCGTGCGTCCGGTCGCGACCGGCACCCCGGCCGCTAAAAAGCGAAAAAAACCTTATCTTTCAAAGGATTCGGCACAGCAACTCAAAGCTTTAGCCAATTTTACCGGGGATTCCCCGCTGAAGAAGGCGCTAACACGGCTCGCCACCCGTGGCGGGCAAGGCAAATAAAACCGCAAAAGCTGTTCTTTAAAGAGCTGCAAAAAACCGCTTTTCAAACCGCAATTTTTAAGCGGCCGCCAACGCCTGCGAATACGAAATGGGAGCGTCGACCGCGTCCTCGAAAATCACTTCTTCCCAAGCGTCAGGCTGCTCCAACAGTTTGCGCAACAGCATATTATTAAGCGCGTGGCCGGATTTATAACCGGTAAAAGCGCCTATCAGACTGTGGCCCAGCAGGTACAGATCGCCGATCGCATCCAGGATTTTGTGTTTGACAAACTCGTCCTCGTAGCGCAGACCGTCTTCGTTGAGCACCCGGTAATCGTCGACTACCACGGCATTGTCCAGACTGCCGCCCAGCACCAGGTTCTGCTCGCGCAGACGCTCCACGTCCTTGATAAAGCCGAAGGTTCTTGCCCGGCTGACCTCTTTCAAAAACGAGGTCGTGGAAAAATCGATTTCCGATGTTTGTTTGGAGGACTTGAACACCGGATGATTGAATTCGATGGTGAAGCCGACTTTAAAACCGTTAAAGGGGTCGAAGCGGGCCCACTTGCCTTCGGCTTCCACCACCACGGGCTTCTTGATCCTGATAAACTTTTTCGGCCGGTTTTGCTCGACGATGCCCGCCGACTGCAGCAAAAATACGAAGGGCCCGGCACTGCCGTCCATGATCGGCACTTCGGGTGCGTTCAGGTCGACGTAAGCATTATCGATGCCCAACCCCGCCATGGCTGAAAGCAAATGCTCAACCGTGGATATTTTGACATTGCCCTTGCATAAAGTGGTGGAGAGCGTAGTATCGCCTACGTTTTTCGACTCGGCCTTGATTTCGACCGGCTTTTCAAAATCGACCCGGCGGAAAATAATCCCCGTGTCCGGGGCGGCGGGTCGCAGGGTGAGATAGATCTTTTTTCCTGTGTGCAGGCCTATTCCTGTGGCCCGAATCACATTCTTCAACGTTCTCTGTTTTAACACGCGGTTTGGTCTCCCAGTTCTATTATCCTTAGGGCGCTGAGGTACTACATTTACTGCAAATAAGGGGGCGGTGCTTTTAAACCCTAAAAGCACTAAACCGTGCGATCATACACAAAACCGTCACAAAAAGTAACAAATTCAGGGAGAAAGCCGGGAATACCGCACAATTTCCGTAAAACTCCGGACATTTCCAACTTCCGCCTGGGAAACGATGCCGTCCCAAAACGCCTGAATCGGGGGCCTGCTTCCATATCACTAATCCGCCTGACGCCGCAAAAAAGCCGGAATATCCAGGTATTCGGCGTCAAAACCGGCATCCCGCCGCAGGCCGTCTCCGACCGCGCGCTTGTCCCGGATGGCGGTGGGCTTTTCATACTGCTTATAGTCCACTTCGCCGCTGGCACGATGTTCGACCAGCCGGACCGGTTTGGCCGCGGACTGGATACCCAGGCCGGTGGCAACCACGGTGACGCGGAGTTCGCTTTTCAGTTCCGGCTCGATGACCGTACCAATCACCACTGTAGCGTCATCCGAGGCAAACTCTTTAACGATGGAGCCGACTTCTTCAAATTCGCCGATGGAAAGATCCGATCCGGCGGTGACATTGACCAGAATACCCCGGGCGCCCGCCAGGCTGACATCCTCCAATAACGGGCTGGCGATCGCGGCTTCAGCCGCCTGTCGTGCCCGGTTTTCACCGGTGCCGACACCGGAACCCATCATGGCCATGCCCATTTCAGACATTACGGTACGCACGTCGGCGAAGTCGACGTTGATCAGGCCGGGCTTGGTGATCAGTTCGGCAATTCCCTGTACCGCGCCCTGCAGCACGTTGTTGGCGGTCTTAAAGGCCTCCAGCAGGTTCATGTCCTTGCCCAGCACCGTCAGCAGTTTCTCGTTGGGAATCGTGATCAACGAATCGACGTGCTGGCCGAGCGCCTTGATGCCTTCCTGGGCGACCGTCATGCGTTTGCTGCCTTCAAAGGGAAACGGCTTGGTGACGATTGCCACCGTGAGAATACCCATCTCCTTGGCCAGTTGCGCCACCACCGGGGTGGCGCCGGTACCGGTGCCGCCGCCCATGCCGGCGGTAATAAACAGCATGTCAGCGCCCTCAATTACGCTCTGAATGCGTTCGCGGTCCTCCAGCGCGGCCTGGCGTCCGATCTCCGGATTGGCGCCCGCACCGAGCCCCTTGGTGATGTTGCAACCGATCTGCAGATTGGTTTTCACACTGACGTTTTTCAACGCCTGGGAATCGGTGTTCGCGCACAGAAAATCGACACCCTCGATATTCGAGTTCATCATGTGCTTGACGGCGTTACCGCCGCCGCCGCCGATACCCATGACCTTGATCACCGCGTTCTGGCTGTATGTATCCATCAGTTCAAACATTGTTTTATCCTCCGATTTAAAAATAAAAATTCTTATACGCAGATGGCCGCAGATGGCCGCAGATTGTTTTTATTTGATTTTCATCTGTGTCTATCTGCGCCATCTGCGGATTGGT
>DASVCP010000071.1:0-11016 GCA_036381555.1 Gammaproteobacteria bacterium | reverse complement strand
CCTGCAACTGGTAACAATCGTACTGGCGTGCGGTATCGCCGTGATCGCGCTGCTGCTGGTGTTCGCACAATTCCTGTTGAAGCTGGCGCAGCGGCTGGGGCGCCGCGCCTCCATCGCCACGCGTTTCGGTCTCGGCCACCTGCTCCGGCACCGCGAAGCCTCCCTCACCCAGATCGTGGCCTTTGGCGTAATACTCAGCCTGATGCTGACCATTTACCTGGTGCGCGGCGAACTGATCGTCGACTGGCAAAAACAATTGCCCGCCAATGCGCCCAACCATTTTATCGTCAACCTGCCGCCGGCCGAGGTCGACAACTTCAACGGGTTTCTTAACCGGCACAACATCGACACCGGTGAAATTTATCCGATGGTCCGGGGTCGCATTGTCGAAATCAACGACAAGCCGGTCGCCGAAGTGTTGGGAGAGGATTACGAACAGCGCCACAACAGCGTGCGTCGCGAGCTCAACCTTACCTGGTCCGACACGCTGCCCGATACCAATCATGTCATACGCGGCGCATGGACACTGCACGAGTCAGACAAGGCGATCTCCATCGAAGAAGAGATGGCCGACGCCTTGAACCTGCAACCCGGCGACAGCCTGACGTTCAACGTCGGCAGCTTCGAAGTCTCCGCCATCATCGACAGCGTGCGCAAGGTGGATTGGGATTCTTTTAAACCGAACTTCTACGTCATCTTCTCGCCCGGCATGCTGGAAAATTTCGGCGCCACCTACATCACCAGCTTTCACCTGCCGCCGGAGAGTAAGCCGCTGCTGAACAATCTGCTGAAAGCGTTCCCAATGATTTCCGTGGTCGAACTGGATCGCATACTCAACCAGGTTCGCAACATACTCGACCAGGCATCGCTGGCGATCGAGTTCGTGCTGTTTTTCGTACTTGCCGCCGGCCTGGCCGTACTGCTGGCGACCGTCTACGCCAGCCTTGACGAAAAAATTTATGAAGCGGGGTTATTAAGAACGCTGGGGGCAGCCAATCGTTTCATCCGCCGCTGCACAGTCACCGAGTACTGGATGCTCGGGTTGTTGGCCGGCGGCATGGCCGCGATAACGTCCGAGAGCATCGCCTTTGCACTCTACCGTTTCGTATTCAAAATCGACGCGCAATGGCACGTCTGGTTATGGCTGGCGGCGCCGTTACTCGGCATGCTGCTGGTGGTTCCCGCCGGGCTTTGGGGCACGCGCCGCGTCCTCAAGGAAGCGCCTTACCGCGTACTACAACAACAATAACAAAAAAAGAGTTATCAGAATTTAAGAATAAAAGTATTGGAGCATGAAAACGACACCCCCCAAATACTTCGATGCTTTTATACTTTTATTCTGACTTTAATCTCCGTGGCTAATTATTTTTTAAATCGTCAAGTTTTGATGATGGGCGCTGTTTAAAAACAAAATCAACAACGACAAAAAATAATAACAAACAAAAAAATTCATAACGAGCAAAAACGAACTCAGGGTGATTTGTAACTTTTACAAAGTTGCCCGGTTTTTTTCCACCGAGATAGATTCATTCTGTAAAAAAATCCTTCTCTCTCTTCAAAGAAAATGAACTATTTCACTCCCATTATTCGTGTTTGCGCTATTATAAGGGAAGGCACATTGTTGACAGCTCTCCGGAACATGGGGTAGAAAACGATGAACAATTTTGCTCTTTACGGCACCAACGCCATCATAGAATCGGCGCCTCTGGCCATGATCATGGCGGATACGTCAGGCTCCATGGTTACGGTCAATAAAGACGCCGAACAACTGTTCGGATATCAGCGCAGGGAATTGCTCGGCGAACCTGTCGAACTGCTGTTCCCCAAACGCTTCCGTAACTCGCTTACGATTCCTCAAGGCAACTCCCGTGATAAACGCATGGCACATCCCGCCCATATTTCGGGTCGTGAACGTGAGATTTTCGGCTTACATAAAAACGGCAAAGAATTTCCCGTTAAAGTCGGACTTAACCCGGTGCGCACCCACAGCGGAATTTTCATGCTCGCCGGCTTCGTCGATATCAGCGACCGCAAATCCCTGGAACAGCACTTGCAGGAAAGAACGCTTGAACTTGAACGGCAAACAGGGGAACTAACAAGAGCCTACGAAGCACTGGAGCGCAGCAACATGGAATTGCAGCAGTTCGTTTATGCGGCATCGCACGATCTGCAGTCGCCGTTGCGGTCGATCAGCGGTTTTGTACAGTTACTGGAGGAGGATTATGCGACATCGCTCAACCCCGAGACGCGTGAATGCATCCGGCGGACCATCGAGAACGTCGAACAAATGAAAACCTTGATCCGCGACCTGATCTCCTACTCTCAGATTGATGCGCACTCCATTCCGTTCGAACCGACAGACATGAACCAGGTATTCGAAGACACCACCCGGCAACTGGAAGCTTCAATACTCGAAACCGGCGCGATCGTTACACGGGATACCCTGCCGGTAGTGAGCGGCGACCGTTTGCAGCTTGTGCAACTCGTGCAGCAGCTGATCGGCAACGCCATCAAATATCATTCCAACAAAACGCCGCGAGTGCACATGTCGGCGAGGAAAAACGGCACAGCCTGGCGCTTTCGCGTGAGCGATAACGGGATCGGCATCGCCCCCAAGTATCAAAGCAGAATCTTCTCGTTGTTCCGACGGCTGCATACACAGCAAGACTATCCCGGTACAGGCGTGGGTCTGCCAATCTGTCGCCGGGTTGTACACCGGCACGGCGGAGCCATCTGGGTGGAATCGGAACCGGGTAACGGTAGCACGTTTTATTTCACCATTCCTATAACAGGTAAATGATATGACAGAAACAAGCGCCCTCTTAAGAACGCCGAATATTCTGCTGGTGGAGGACAATGAAAACGATGTCATTCTGACCAGGAAGAGCTTTCAGAAGAACCAACTGTCCATCAACCTGCATCACGTTGAAAACGGCGAGAAGTGCATGGAGTTCCTGCGCAAGCAGGGCGATTACCGTGACGCACCGACACCCGACCTCATCCTGCTGGATCTCAACATGCCGTTAATGGACGGCCGCGAGGTGCTGGCTGAACTGGTCGTCGACGAGCAACTCAGTCATCTGCCGGTCATCATCCTTACCACCTCCGACAACGACCGCGACGTCCTCAAAATGTACCAGTTGCGCTGCAACTCCTACATCACCAAACCCGTCAACTATAAGGACTTCATGGCGATCGTCAAACAGATCTGGGATTACTGGTTCAAAACGGTGGAGCTCCCGGTCGCGCACTAGAATAAATTCACCAAGGCCCCTTTGAAGAGGGCCGGGCTTTAACAAAAGTATCAACTATAATTGGCAAAATGGGCTACTTGAAATACTCCACACATATCGAAAGAGAATCGATCTAGCTTATATTTTGCGTTTCTCGGCGTCTCTGCGTCGACGTGCATGGATGCACTAGGCACAGGGATCTGCCTGTGCCGCGCCGCATGGATGCGCAAGCGCGCGGTACTAATGCCGCGAAGGCCTGGACGGCCGAGAGCGGTACTGCGCGAGGAAAAATAAATATAGCGTTGTTAGTGCGAAATAATCGCTCCCAATATCAACCCCGCCGCGAAATCCTCGAAATGCCAGTGCGGGCAATGGCGGGAATGCCGGTGGCCGTGGGCGATGTGACCGTAACCCGGGAAGTAGAAGCCGGTGTTGTTGTAGTAGTAATGATAGCCTTTGTAGTGGCGATGCCGGTAACCGTGATGATGGCCGCGGTGATAATCGTGCCAGTAGCCGCGGCGGTGGTCATGGCGACGGCCGTCATACAGCGGGAAAAGATACCGGTGGTTGGGATAATAACCGGGACCGTAGTGGTTGCGGTTATTATGACGATGATCGTTCCGAAGATCATGCCTCTGATCACGGCGATTATCGTGCCCGTGCTGGTTGCGATGATCGTGCCGGTGTTGATTACGATGCCCGTGATCGTCCCGCCGCTCGCCCTGCCGCACATGCTTCTGAACGATTTGCGCATTCGAAAACTTCTTGGGCTCGGCGGAAAAGGCCGGTGCGACGCTTAACATCAGTGCCGTACTCAACGCGGACGCCAGTATCAAGTGGAAAGCTTTCATCGTCATACTCCTTCCTTCGACAAGCGAAGGTTTTTCAGGTTGCGGCCAGTGTAACGGCCGCAACCTGAACCGGGGCTGAACAGGATTCATACCATACGTGGATGCGACATTTTTCACACACCCGCTTCAGCCTGCGTTCAGTTTCACGGAGCTATGCTGACCGCAAGCTATCTCATCGGGAGTAACGCCATGAAAACAAGTATCCTCAAAACCTTGACGCTCACCGCCGCCTCGGTCGTCGCGACAACAGCCGCTACCGCCGACCCGGCCATGCATTACGATTACGCGCAGGTCACCCGCGCCGTGCCGATCTACGAGCAGGTCGCCCACAGCCGGCCGCAGCAGCAATGCTGGACCGAACCTGTCGCCTACCAAACACCGCCGCAGCACCGCTCGGCCACCGGCACTATCGTCGGCACGCTGGTCGGCGCGGCGATCGGTCATCAGATCGGCCGTGACAAGGACGGCAAGAAAGTCGGCCGGATCGCCGGCGCGGTGCTGGGCGGTTCCATCGGCCGCGACGCCTCGGCGGCGCGCAACGGCGGCCGCGTCGTGTACCGCGACGAGCAGCGTTGCGAAACCACTTATACCACCTACTATGAGCAGGAGGTGGTGGGCTATGACGTCAGCTACCGGTACCAGGGCAAGACCTACCATGCCCGCACCGATCGCGATCCGGGTCCGCAAATCCAGGTCGCGGTTGCAGTGACTCCTATGTTTTAATAAGGCTTTCGCAACGGAACACACAATGCCCAGAACCGCCCGGACCCGCCGCCTTCTCCTGTCGCTGCTTATTATCGGCGCATTGAACGCGCCCGCCTGGGCGCAAAACGGCGGACAAGGTAACGCCAATGCCATACAGCAGCAGGACATCGGCGCGGGCCAGGCGGCGCGGATCGCCCAGCAACGACACGGCGGCAAAGTGTTGAAAGTCAGCCGCGAAGGACACACCTACTTGGTCAAACTGCTGCTGCCGTCCGGCACCGTCCGCACCGTTCAGGTCAGCGCCTCCGGCAACTGAGAAAGCACATGCGGCTGCTGCTGGTCGAAGACGAAACCGGGCTGCGCGAACAACTGGCGGCTTTCCTGGGCACACTGGGTTACAGCGTCGACAGCGCCGCCGACGGCAGGGAAGGACTGTACCTTGGCGGCGAACATACCTACGACATCGCCGTGATCGACATCGGCCTGCCGCACATGGACGGCATCGAGCTGATCCGGCAACTGCGGCAACGTAATAAAACCTTTCCGGTGCTGATCCTCACCGCGCGCGGCGGCTGGCAGGACAAGGTCCACGGACTGGAATCCGGCGCCGACGATTACCTCGTCAAGCCCTTTCACAACGAAGAGTTACGCGCGCGCTTGAACGCCCTGCTGCGCCGCGCCGCCGGCCACGCCAGCCCGAAACTCGAATTCGGCCCGTTGTGTATCGATACCGCCGCCAGACTCGTCACGTACAACGGCACTTCGCTGGAACTCACCGGCTACGAATACAACACACTCGAATACCTGGCGCACCACGCCGGCCAACTCGTCTCCAAAACCGAACTGACCGAACATCTGTACGCCCAGGACTTCGACCGCGACAGCAACGTCATCGAAGTCTTCATCGGACGGCTGCGCAAGAAGATCGACCCGGACGGCAACCTCAAACCCATCGCCACCGTGCGCGGCCAGGGTTACCGCTTCACGCTCACGCCCAATTCACATCCGTGACGCACGCCCTTAAGCCGAAATCGCTGTCCGGCCGCCTGTTGCTCGCCGCCGCGCTGGTGCTGCCGGTGTTCCTCGGCTTCAGCGCCTACATGCTCGACCTCGCCTTTCACCGCAGCCTGCTGGCCGCCGAACGCGAACAGCTCAACACCCACATCTACCTGTTGCTGGCCGCCGCCGAGTTTCGCGATGATGAACAAAATGTCGGACTGACCCTGCCCGAGGCGCTGACCGAGCCGCGCTTCAGCCAGCCCAACGCCGGGCTTTACGGTTTCGTGTTCGGCGCCGACGATGAATTGATCTGGCGCTCGCCGTCCGCGCGGTTATGGCCGGACAACCTGGTCGACGCCGTCACCGCAACCGCCCGGCCGGTCACGCCGGGTGAATCACAGTTTGCTACTCTCGACGCGGGCGAGGAAAACTATTACCGCTTCGATTACGACGTCGCCTGGGAAACCGACACCGGCAACCGCCGTTACCGGTTCAGCGTGTTGCACACGCAGACAACCATCCAGGCCGAACGCGACGCCTACCGCCGGCAGCTCTGGTGGCTGCTCGGCGGCCTGGCGCTGCTGCTGCTGATCGCGCAGGCGTTGATCATGCGCTGGGGCCTGCGGCCGCTGGCGACACTCGCAAAACATTTGCACCAGGTCGAACAAGGCGAGACCTCCACGCTGCAAGGCGACTACCCGCAAGAAATCCAACCGGTCACCGACAACCTCAACCGCGTGCTCACGCTCGAACGCACCCAGCGCGAACGCTACCGCAACACCCTCGCCGACCTGGCGCACAGCCTCAAAACCCCGCTGGCGGTACTGCGCGGCGGCCTTAACCAACCCAATGAAAACCTGCCCTCCACGGTCGAAGAGCAAGTCACAAGAATGGACCAGATTGTCCGTCATCAACTGCAACGCGCCGTTATCGGCGCGCAAAACCTGCCCGGCCAAAAAACCGATGTCGTTGACGTCATCGAACGCCTCGCCGCCGCCTTACAAAAAGTCTACGCCGACAAACACATCCGCTGCACCGTCGACGCACCCAAGCCCGCGTATTTCCACAGCGACGAACCCGACCTGATGGAACTGCTGGGCAACATCCTCGAAAACGCCTTCAAGTACGGCCGGCAACAAGTCAAAGTCACCGTTGAACCCAAAGACGAAGAACTGCGCATCACCATCGCCGACGACGGCCCCGGCATCCCCGACCACCTGCAACACCAAATCCTGCAACGCGGCGCCCGCGCCGACACCGCCCAACCCGGCCACGGCATTGGTCTTGCGATCGCGGTGGATATTGTCAGCAGTTATCGGGGGAGTTTGGGGATAGGCAAGTCGGCGTTGGGTGGGGCGGAGTTTGGGGTTGTGTTGCCGATAATTTGAAATTATCTTTTCAAACTCAATTTCTAACAAGTATTATCCGAACTTCTATCAAATAGCAAACCACTAAAATTTTTCTCCCATAGTTGCATCCTTGAGGTAATACTTTTCTCCTGTAGCAATGCTGAGATAAACTGCCTTCAGTTCTGGTGGCAAGTCCCCTTCCCGTTCGAGCTCATGCTTCGCGGCAGTAACCAATACCTCAAAATCGAGTAGCTCTTGAAAGTCCTCCTTCTCAATCTGAACATAAGGCCCATTTATCGAATCAGTTCCACTCCGCCCAATCAACTTAGCAATCTTCTCAGCAGGACGCTCCCCCGCCAGCAATTGGGTCATTAATTCCTTTGTTCTTTGCTGGTCAACTCGTTTCAAAGCAAAGAAGACTTGGTTTGCCAGGGCCGAGTGGAGAACCCATCCTTCCATTACCCCCCGAATAGCGATATCAGCCCAAATTGTTTTTACTTCTTTATATGAATCTTCACTAAGCCATTTTCCTTTTTGCTCTCTTGGCTCAATTGTTTTCTCCTCGCCAAACTGCACCATTAGCCTTCGAATCACACTAGCCGTTATGAATACATATTTCTCTTTTTCGATTAGCTTACGAATTAGAAACTCTTTGTCCGTCGCCCTATCAATTAGGTCGAATGTCAACCATCTTAAACCTCTAGCCAACTCGAACCCAATAAATCCTACCTTAGACTCCTCTTGCCGCTTAAGGTACTCGGAAGGCAAATACACTTCATACAGGGCCTCCAATACTGGTAAGATATCTGATTCAGGAACCTTATCAACATTCTGTGAAACCAACTCAAAAAATCTTTCCACAAATTCTTCGTCGATTGATTTCCGAAGGTATGAGATACGATCCTTATTACCTTCCAGAAAAGCCACAATGTCTGTATCTGCCGCATGCCCTGTCGGAACTTGATAGTGCAATGCAATATGGAGTCGTTTCGAAGCAGCAACGCGACCCAATGAATCATATGTTGATTCACTGTGCCCGTAGTCCTCACCTTCCACTAGCGGAAATAACTCTTTAATAATCCCCCACACGAAATTTCTGTCTTTTTCCCGGCAAATGTTGACCTTGGCTTCTCTATGTTCCGTGTATCTTTTGACAATTTCTTCAGATTTCTCAGTCTCGAGTTGTTCATCAAAATTTCTGCCTATATAGGCAAGCGGAGCATCCTTAATGTGTTGATAGACGCTGGAGGCTTTTATTGCTAACACTGATAACCCATAAATATCGGAAAAACACACCTTGCCCTCTGTTTGTGCCAGCACAAAGCGTAGATGATTGAAGATTCTCTTCAATTCTCTAGGCGAGCGCACCAAATACTTAACATACTGATGATAAAGCAGAGAAAGCCTTTCTTGATCTTCCTCGAAGTAACCTGTCAAAGATCTTTCTGCCAAACTCTCAAGCTCCGCCTCTGCTAGCTTATGCATATCTGTATAAGCAATCAGCGGAAGCGAGACACGAAGCTGAACTACCTTATCCACATATTGATCTGCTTTTGCAATACCCTGCTTTTTAAGAGCTTCAGTGAGATATTCAGCGTCAAACGCCAAAAGGAATGATGTACCAGAGAAATCCGCAACAGCCTTTACCAGCCGTATCACCTGGAAGGCATCATCGGGGGGCAATCGATCGATATCATCAATAATAACCACGATTGGAACTCTGAGGCTGATTAAAGCCCTTTGAACTTTTTCCTTTCCCCCCAATAGATCAAGCTTCTTAAGCTTACCGAGCTTATTTGCCGCATTACCCATCAGACCAAATACTTGCTCAACCGTCGAAGCCCAGGGTTCTGCACCAGGAATAAACTTCATGACGCTGAACAACTTTGAGTATGAGAGAATTTCCTTGGCAGCCTTAAGGGCTTCTTTCGGTCTATCAGGTATACTCAACTGAGCAGATAGTTGAACAAGAAAGTCCTGGATCAGAGCCTCTGCTTTACCTCCAAGCCATGGATTGTACTCAACAATTATTGGTTTGGCTTCAGCGTACCGGCAGTACTTCTTAACGAGATTGATTACCGAAGTCTTACCATAACCCCATTCCCCCTCAAGCGAAACAGTCAAACAATCATCTTCTGGGCTTAGAATCAAAATCTTTGCAAGATGTCGTGCAAATTCTTCTCTGTTCAGGAAATCGGGTGATTCTATGGTCCCTTCAATTGGCTTGTCATTGCTATAGTGCCTCATTTTTTGCCCTAACCTTGGCTTTGACTTTAACTTGTGATTTAAGAGAAGTATTTTCTCCTGTAAGTGTAACGCCTTGCGTTCTCAAATGGAAAGCGACCTCCGGCATCTCGTCCTTAGTGGCTCCCTATTTTCCCTTAACTTAACTCATGAACAATGCACACAAGGCACATCTTTTGCCTCCCTACAAGACAAACCAAGCATCCGAATCTTACTGATTCCTGAGTTTACTTACGGAGGAGCCCCATGAAAAAAGGAATGACGTTTCTGATCTCGACCGGCCTCGGCGCGGCGGCGATGTATTTTCTCGACCCGGACCGCGGCCGTTACCGGCGTTCGAAGGCGCGCGATCAGCTTGTGCACGCGCGTCATACGGCGAGTCACGGCGGCGGCGTAGTCGCCCGCGACTTTCGCAACCGCACGCAGGGCGCCGCCGCGAGGTGGCGTTCTTTTCTTAACCAGGAGCAGCCGACCGACGGCGTGATCGCCGAGCGGGTGCGGGCCAGCCTCGGCCGGATCGTGTCGCATCCGCATGCGATCCAGGTGGAGGCGAACGACGGCGTGGTGACGCTGTCGGGACCGATCCTGCGGGACGAGGTGCCGCTGCTGATCGACTGCGCGCTGGGCGTGCACGGCGTGCGCGATGTCCGCAACCAGTTGGAACCGCACAATGAAGCCGGGCAGATCCCGGCGCTGCAAGGCGGCGCGCGGCCGCCGGCCAGCCGCATCACTTTCCTGCAGTCGAACTGGTCGCCGACCGCGCGGATGATCGGCGGCGCGGGCGGCGCGCTGGCGGCAGTCTGCGGTTTCGCCCGCCGCAGTTTTTCCGGCATGCTGGTGGGCGCGGCCGGCACCCTGTTGCTGGCCCGCGCGGCGACCAACGTCGAAATGCGCCGCCTGCTGGGCGTGGGCATGGCGCGTCGCGGGATTGATATCCGCAAAACCATCCGCATCAACGCGCCGGTGGAGCAGGTGTTCGATCACTGGGACAACTTCGAGAACTTCCCGAGCTTCATGAAGCACGTCAAGCAGGTGCGGCGGATCGAAACCGGCGAGGGCCGGGAGCGATGGCGCTGGACCGTGACCGGCCCCACCGGCACCGACGTCGAATTCGACGCAGTGGTGACGCTGCGCGAGGAGAACCGCCTGATCGCCTGGCGCACCGAGGAAGGTGCGCTGGTGCAGCACTCCGGCGGCGTGGAGTTTCAGGAAAACCCGGACGGCTCGACCACGGTGAAGGTCAGGATGAGTTACACCCCGGTAGCCGGCGCGGTGGGTCACGCCATCGCCTGGATACTCGGCGCCGATCCCAAGCACCAGATGAACGACGACCTGCTGCGGATGAAGAGTTATCTCGAAACCGGCAAAATCCCGCACGACGCGGCGGAACAACGCCGGGGCGAGACACCGAGGACGTTGCAGTAGAGGTAAGGTAACAAGTGTAGACGGAAGTTTAACGCCTGAGGCAAATAGGTTACCGCCTATTGCAGTTTCTACAAGTGCGGTTAACGGCACACCTCTAAGCTTGTACCACTACCCATGTTAGTGATCCCCTCACCCCTGCCCTCTCCCCTAAGGGGAGAGGGAGTTTGTGGGGAGGTATCTCTTAATAAATATAAAATAAGTGCTACACCT
>DASVCP010000070.1:0-3962 GCA_036381555.1 Gammaproteobacteria bacterium | reverse complement strand
TTGCATGGCTCGCAGTGCGCGTAACCGTCGGCTAATGTTACAACTTTTGATGGAAGGCGTCTTCGACGGCTGGCGTCAATTAACTCATTGATTTTAGTGAAAAAGAAGCCGTTTATTGTCGGTTGTCAATAATAAAATAATCGTGTTAACCGGCCTTTTGTCTCACATTTTCTCTAAACTTTGTCTAGAATTGGGGAATGCCGGCAGGGGAGCCGTACGCATTCATTGCGGAATGGGTGGGTAGGATGTCGGAACCGAAGCCGGAATTTCGGGTTAAGTAAGGATATGGGGATCAACGTTATGAATAAAACAGGAATTGTAAAGTGGTTCAATAATGCCAAGGGCTTTGGATTTATCGAGCCTCAGGACGGCGGCGAAGATATTTTCGTGCATTTCTCGGCCATCGTCAGCGACGGCTATAAAACACTGGCCCGCGGGCAAACCGTGGTATTCGACGCCCAGCCTGGACCCAAGGGATTGCAGGCGTCGAAGGTCATGGCTGAGAGCGCGCAATAATCGAATAGCTTTTCCTTAAAGAAACCGACACAGGTTCCTTCCTGATTTCAGACCGCGGTATGCGCCGAAAGCCATACCGCGCTTCGGTCTGTGTTTATTTCTGTCTTTGCTGCCGGCGCATTGGCGAATACTCGCCTGTAATGTAATACTCGGCGTTGACGAGACGGCTGGTGAAGCCGATGATCGTGAATACGGGTAATCAACAGGAAGCAGTGTGAGCTACAACAGGCAGCGTAACAACGCCGGCATCAATAAAATTCTTCGAGTGGCCCGCAAGCGCTTGAGCGAAGCCCAGCTGACCCGGCTTGAGCCTTACATCAAGCATTATTTTCAGAACATGGCGCCGGACGATCTGGAATCGCTGGATCCGGCAGCCGCCTTCGAAATCGTCCACGGCCACTGGCAACTGGCGAAAACCCGCGCCCGGGGCAAAGGACTGGTCAGCGTGATTAATCCGTCGTGGGAAGCGAACGCTTCTCATACGGCGGTGGATATCGTCACCGATAACATGCCCTTTCTGGTCGATTCGGTTCGCATGGAGCTAAACCGGCAGGGGTTCATCGTCGATTTGCTTATCCATCCGGTTTTCCAGGTGGAGCGGGACCGTCAGGGGGTGATGAAAACCCTCAGGGCGCCCGGCCAGCCGCAGGGCGAGGTTCGCCGGGAATCGTTTATTCATGCCGAGATCGGGCGGGTGCTGGATTCAGGACAACTGCAAACGCTGGAAAGCGGCCTGCAGCGGGTATTGCAGCATGTGCGCCGGGCCGTGACCGACTGGCCGACGATGAGCGCGAAGCTGCACGATATTATTCAGCAACTGGAAGAGGTGGTGGCGCGGATTCCGCCGCGCTACATGGACGAAGTGCGGGCCTTTTTGCGTTGGCTGGACGAGCGCAATTTCACCTTTCTGGGTTTCCAGGAATACGGTGTGGTCCGGGACGCGCAAACGGAGATGCTCGAACCGGTCAAAGGCTCGGCATTGGGAATCATGCGCGACCGGCAGTTTTCCGAGGCCGACGGTGAAGCGCCGTTGTTCGCGAAGGGCGGCAGCCGCCGCTCGGCGGCCGATGAATTGCTGCTGATCACCAAGTCACTGGCCCGCTCGACCGTGCATCGCCCCGGTTACCTGGACTACATCGCCGTGCGGCACTTCGACGGTCGCGGCCGCATCGTCGGTGAAAGCCGATTTCTCGGGCTTTACACCTCCATGGCTTACCGGCGCAATCCGCACGATATTCCGATCGTGCGCAGCAAAATCGCCAATGTGTTCGCGCGCGCCGAATTCGATCCGGTTTCGCACATCGGTAAATCCTTTCTGCACGTGCTGGAAACCTATCCCCGCGACGAACTGTTCCAGATTGCCGAGGGCAACCTGTTTGCAATCGCCATGGGCATACTGCACCTGGGCGAGCGCCAGCGGCTCAAGCTGTTTGTGCGCGAGGACCGCCTGCGCCGGTTCGTCACCTGCCTTGTTTACGTGCCGCGCGATATTTACGACAGCGATCTGCGCCGCAAGATGGTGGACATCCTGTTGCGCGGATTTCAGGGGTTGGATCTGAATTTTAACGTCAAGCTGGCCGAGGAAAGTTTCGCGCGTGTGGAATTTTTTATCCGCACCGATCCGAACGATTTTCCCGCCTATAACGCGGCCGTTATCGAAGAAGAACTGAAAGAAGCTTCCTATTCCTGGAACGACGAGTTGCGCGACGAGTTGTTGGCGGCACTGCCGGAGCAGGAATGCGCGTTGCTGTTGCAGAAGTTCGCCGCGGCTTTTCCGGTCGCTTACCAGGAAGAGTTCATGCCTCGAACCGCGGTCGGCGATATTGCAATACTGCAAAACCTTGATGCCGGTGAAACGCTCAAGGTCAACCTGTATTGTCCGGTGGCCGGCGAGCCGTCCGCGCTATGGTTGAAGCTTTACAAGCGCGGCGCGCCCATCGCGCCTTCCGACAGCCTGCCCGTGCTGGAGAACATGGGTGTCAAAGTGGTGCAGGAGCGGCCGTATCGCATCGTTACCGGCGACGGCGTGGAGTTGTGGATTCATGATCACGGACTGCTGTGTCGCTGCGAAGTGCCCGGACTCGACACACTCAAGCCGGTGTTCGAGGAAATTTTTGCCGACGTCTGGTACGGCCGTATCGAGAACGACGGCTTTAACGCACTGGGCATTACCGCCGGCCTGCCCAGCCGGGAAATCGTCGTGATCAGGGCCTATTGCAAATTCCTGCTGCAAGCGGGCCTGACGTTCAGCCAGGCGTACATGGAGCAGTGTCTCATCAGGCACGCCGGCCTGACGCGGCAGCTGATCGGGTTGTTCAAACTGCGTTTCGACCCCGGCGGTCCGTCGTCGCGGCAAGCCGCGCAAGAGACACTGGAGAAAACGTTCACCGAACAGCTCGACACGGTCTCCAGTCTCGACGAAGACCGCATCCTGCGGAATTTTTTCGGCGCC
This sequence comes from Gammaproteobacteria bacterium, assembly GCA_036381555.1. Taxonomy (GTDB): domain Bacteria; phylum Pseudomonadota; class Gammaproteobacteria; order HTCC5015; family HTCC5015; genus DASVCP01. The sequence goes on along the minus strand of DASVCP010000070.1, from coordinate 994 downwards.
ATCCTGGCTACCGTGCGCACCAACTACTTCCAGGCCGGCGACGACGGCAAACCCAAGCCGTATCTGTCGTTTAAATTTGAAAGCGCCCGGTTGCCCGAGCTGCCCGAACCGAGGCCGTTGTACGAAATCTTCGTTTACTCGCCACGGATGGAAGGCGTGCATCTGCGCGCCGGCAAGGTGGCGCGCGGCGGCATACGCTGGTCCGACCGGCGCGAGGATTTCCGCACCGAAGTGCTGGGGCTGGTGAAAGCGCAGAAAGTCAAAAACGCGGTGATCGTGCCCACCGGCGCCAAGGGCGGCTTTTACGTCAAGCAGCCGCCGGGGTCCGGCGGCCGCGAGGCGTTGATGGAAGAGGCGGTGTATTGTTACCGGCAGTTTATCTGCGGCTTGCTGGACATTACCGACAACCTGCGAAACGGCAAACCGGCGCCGCCGCCGAACGTGGTGCGTCACGACGAGGACGATCCGTACCTGGTGGTGGCCGCCGACAAGGGCACGGCGACTTTCTCCGATTACGCCAACGAGCTCGCCGAAGGTTACGGTTATTGGCTGGGCGATGCATTCGCCTCCGGCGGTTCGCGCGGTTACGACCACAAGAAAATGGGCATCACTGCGCGCGGCGCGTGGGAATCGGTCAAGTTGCTGTTCCGCGACCAGGGTAAAAACATCCAGGCCGAGGATTTCACCGCGGTAGGCATCGGCGACATGGCCGGCGACGTATTCGGCAACGGCATGCTGTTGTCGAAGCACATCAAGCTGCTGGGCGCGTTCAATCACATGCACATCTTTCTCGATCCGGACCCGGATCCGGCTGCCGGTTTCAGGGAACGGCAGCGGCTGTTTCGCCTGGCGCGTTCGACCTGGGCCGATTACAACCCCGAACTGATTTCAAAGGGCGGCGGTGTGTATCCGCGCAACGCCAAATCCATTCCGTTGTCGTCCGAAGTGCAGGCGATGCTCGGCACCAAACGGTCGTCAATGCCGCCTAACGAAG
>DASVCP010000069.1:0-5446 GCA_036381555.1 Gammaproteobacteria bacterium | reverse complement strand
GAGGTGACGTTCCAACTACTGGTGACGTTGGCCGGCTCGCTGAAATTCAACGTTACGGTCCAGCCGCTGATCGAACCGGGACCGTCGTTGGTGACGGTGACGTTCAACTGATAACCGTTGCCCCAGACGCTGCCCGGAGTCACGGTACAGCTGTACGAGGCGAACGCCTGGCTGGCCAGCATTGTACTGGCTAGTAGTACTACTAACTTACAAAAGGCTTTCATTACGAATTACCCCTCCACTTGTGTCTTCTGTTTATCAAAGAGAAATCCGGTCCCTCGGGCCTCTGGCTCGAAAATACAGTGCCGGAAATCGGATATGAATATGTACCATAACATTATATTCAAATCTACCATAAGCCTGGAAACTTGCGGAAAGTCGAACTTTCCGGCCAACCGGAAACCGGTTACATAAGAACGAGTACAGATCCCATGAAAGGCCGGTTTTTCGCCGTTTTCGGATGGGGTATGAACCCCGGGGGAATTGCCACCCCTGCCGCTCGATATGAACTTTCCAGCTTCTTAAATAATGCCGACATTAAAGTGGCGCTCTGCCCTGCGCCGGTTGTGGCGTTGGTGTCGTTAATTGCGGCGACTGGACAGACAGCGGCGGCGGTATTCGGTAGGAGTGATCCCCGTGAATTTTTTGAAGAACCGGTTGAATGTGGCTTTACTGTTGAACCCTGATTTTGAGGCGATGTCGAGCACCGCGTCATCGCTGCTCGCCGGCTCGGCGAAGATGCGTTTGGCTTCCTCGACACGATAGCTGTTGACAAACTCAAGGAAATTCCGGCCCAGGCAGCGATTAATCGCCGAGGATACCTGGCGTGGGGACAATTTCACGTGCCCCGCGAACTCGTCCACGGTTAGCCGGGGATTGAGGAACAGTTTCTCCGTTTCCATCGCCGCCCGGATCCGATCGACATGCTTCGGGTCAATCGGATCCTGCTCTTCGAGGCTGTCACGCCTGGTATTCTGGCTGATACCTGTAAAAACGCCGGAGTACATCAGCGTGTAAAAAATAAGCACGTTGATCAGTACGAAGGTCGCGTAGTTGCCGGCGATGCCCATTATGTCGCTGATGTCGCCGGGCCGGTACAAACCGAAAACGTGTGTGGCCAGGTTCCAGATCCAGCCCAGCAGAAAACCTCCAATCAGCAGATGCAGCCATACGAAGTCAATTTTCTCGATGTTCGAGTAACTGTCCTTTAAAAGAGCGCGATAACGCGCCAGCTGGAAAAGACAGACCGCCCCGTAAACGACCACAATGGATTTTTGCGCCGTAACGAATATATCGTGATGCCCCCCCGTTGAGCTGAATATCTGAAAGTCCAGAACGAGGCCGCTTTGGACGGACACGGGGTAGCGGTGATATACAAAGTACAGATAAATCTGCGCGACAACCGCCGGGAGCATATGCAACATGTCGGAAGGACGAAAGGAGAAGTCGTTGTAGATCATCGACCGGGTGTACCAATACAGCACCGGGCCTTCCAGAAAGTAGGCGAATCCGAAAAGAAAAAACAGGTTTGGCAGGATGTCGAATACACGATAGCGCACCGCCTCACCCCAGTATATGAGCGTGTCGATCGCAATCAGTACGTTCAGAATCAGGAAAATCGCCAGCAGCAGGTGACTGAGGGATCTGGCGCCGCCCCGATGCGTCAGAAACAGTAACGCGAGAATGCTGCATTCACCGGCGATCAGCAGTAATGCCACATCATGGATGTTGAAGATAACCGCCTTCATTTCCAGAGCACCATAAAGAATCACATAATCAGAATCATCTCACAAAGTGTCCGCAAAACGATACGGCAAGGTTATTAAAAAAAGCCGGAGCAGTTACCCGCCCCGGCTTTTCCACATCACTTTCTATTCTATAAGTACGGCTATCGGCTGAATATTACCACCAGTATACCGACGCCCATGGATAACTGCCCGCAGTGGCATTGAAATGGTAGTAATCGCCGGCGCCTTTCGACGGCAGAGGCGCGCCGACCGAGGTGACCGCCGTGCCTGATCCATTCACAGTGACGGCAATGCTGCGCCCGGCGAAGTTCGCGGCGCCCCACCCATGAACGGTATCCTGTGTTCTGAAGCAATAGGCGCCGGTGGTGTTGAAGTTGCCGGACTGGCCGCCTGTTCTAATGTTCGGGCAATCTCCACTGCCACCTGAACTGGAGCTGCTCGAGCTTGAGCTGCTGCTCGAACTGGAAGAGCTGCTGGAACTGGAGCTTGAACTGGAGCTGGAGCTTGAACTCGAACTGCTGCTCGATGACGTTGAACTGCCGCCGGACATATTGCCGAAATCGATGTAGCCGTTACAGTGCATCCATTCGCTGTTGGAACCGCCGCCGCAGGAACCATTGGCCCAGAGGCCGGTATTGATGCTCTGGTTTTCGGCCTGGCGGGTCTGGCCGTTCACCTGGATGTAATCGACCTGCACGTCGCGACTGCCGGCATCATTGGTGAAATGCAGGGTGATGCCGCCGGTGGCGTCGGTCGAGGCATTGTAGTCCTGCATACCGGTCGACAGTGTCCAGGTCGCGACATTGTTGTTGTCAATCCGCAGGCTGATCGATTCCTGGCCGCTGGTGCCCCGCGCGCGGACGGTGATCGTATTGGAACCGCCGCTGCTGCTGGAACTTGAACTTGAGCTGGAACTTGAGCTTGAACTGCTGCTGGATGACGAGCTGGAGCTGCTTCCATTATCGGCCGGAGGCGTGCCGTTGTAACCTTCCTGTCCTTCACGGGTCAGCGCCAACACCAGGTAACCGTTACGAACGACCGCATTGGCCGGCGAAAAATCGGCCCGGTTTTCATCGAATGTCCAATCGGCCGTGCCCCAGCGGCCCGAATTGAACGAGTTAAAATCATCCCGCCACGTCGGAGATGAATTGAACCCACTGCCGTTCCAGCTATAGTACTCCACCCAGTTTACGAACATATGAACCGGCAGAATACTGTCATTCCACGACCCGACCCAGCTCGTAATATTCGGCGGCCAGATATTGAATCGAAACTGGGCCGGATTCACCAATTGGCTGGCCTGACCGCCATTCGTGGTACGAACGACCTGCCCGTCCACCAGCCATCTTACGGAGTTGGGCGTCCATTCGAGGGTGAAAGTATGGTAGTCGTCGGCAAACGAAAAACCGTGATTGTGCACTTGCTCGGAAGTCGTCCGTGTGTCCATGCCGGTAATGATATTGCTCTGCCAGGACTGCCCGTTATCCTTGCCGAAAACCTCCACATCGATCTCCTCCCAGAACACGCCGGACAGCTCCGAGCCTTCCTTCCAGGTGAAGAAATTCGAAATTACGCCGCTGCCCTTGGCTGTGCGCATGCGGACAACGTACTTGCCATAAAGCTGGCTATCAGAAGTAAAAATTTCTGCGCCTTTATAGGGCTTGGCGCTTGCCATTAGCGGGAAACACATGATGGCTGCGGTGACCAACACGGATCGCGTTAAATATCGTATTGACTGGTGCATGCTTCCTCCTCCTCACTTTAATAAAGCATAAATATTGGATTACTGCAAAACCTGAAACAGGCCCCGGCGAGTCTGTTATACGGATCACCCAGCAGTAAAGTCTCAATTTACGCCACAGCCAAAAATGAGACACCGGCGATTATGAAAGGAAGCAAATGCGGAGATGGCAGGTATTACAGCTGTTGATGGGACTCGAAGAGCCGGAACTGCTGCATGAAGAAAGGGGCCTCTCGCCTCTTTAAAAAGCGCAGCGGCCCTTCTATAAGGGCCGCTGCTTTTTATTGATACTCCATATTTATCGCGGCGGAAACTCCATTTCCACGCTGTTTCAATGAAGTTACCGTCCCAGGTAGTTCATCAACCAGGTCATGGCCGGCCGGGGTGTGCCGTTGCTCTGAATAAGACCGCTGCCGTTCACCCAGGTCTGGCCCACCACATAACCCCACAGCGTTATCCCGGCCACCGACGGATGTTCGTAGAACACCGGGAATTGCTGCTGCATGATTGACAGCTGCTGCTGGTCGTTGGTGTTCGCGACATCGTACTCGGAAATATAGATCGGCAGGCCCAGCGCGGCGATGCGGTTCAGATTGGTTTGCAGTTCGGAAAGCGACTGCGTTTCAAGACCATGCGCCTGTGCACCGAGGGCGTCCACGACACCGGCGTTGACGGCAGGCGTGGCCATGTTGATAAACTCGGTCGTGTTCCATCTGAGCACGTTATAGTCGTTCAGAATCAGAATCGAGTTCGGGCAGTGCTGCTGGGCCAACTGGAATACACTGATAATCCAGTTGTTACCGAACGCGCTTTGCGCGTAGCCTGCCGGCTGGTGACCGGGCGTGGCCTCGTTGACCACGTCGATCATCTCGGTATCCGGGTAGCGCGTGCAGTAATCGCGGATCCACTCCTCGATTTCCGCTCTCTGGTCCGCAGCGCTGAGATTATTGATCCAGCCCGGGGATTGGGCTCCCCACACGAACGTATGCTGTTTGAACGGAATACCGTTTTGCTTGGCGTAGTTGTACGCCGCGTCCAGACCACCCCAGTTGTACTGATCCCGGGTGCCTTCCACCGATCCCCACTTGCCTTCGTTCTCCGGCGTGAGCTGATCCCAGTACTGGATAAAATCGGATCTGACCTGACCGCCAGTAGTGATGTTGCCCACGAAGAATCCGGGAGGATTACTACCGCCGCTTGAACTGCTGCTGGACGACGAGGACGAGCTGCTCGACGAGGAGGACGTGCCGTCAACATTGCCGAAGCTGATGTAGCCGTTGCAGTGCATCCACTCGCTGTTGGAACCGCCGCCGCAGGCGCCGTTGGCGTACAGGGCGGTGTTGGTGCTCTGGTTTTCGGCCTGGCGGGTCTGGCCGTTCACCTGAATGTAATCGACCTGTACATCGCGGTCGGCGCCGTCATCGTTGGTAAAAGCGACCCGGATTTCGCCGGCCTGGCTGGTCGAGGCCGTGTAGTCCTGCATGCTGGTGGTCATCGTCCAGGTCTGGACGGTGGTGCCGCTCACCTGCAGGCTGACCGATTCCGAGCCGGTGACGCCGCGGGCACGGGTCACGATCGTGTTGCCACCACTGCTGCTCGATGAAGAAGAACTTGAACTGCTGCTCGAACTGGATGAGCTGCTGGAACTGGATGAGCTGCTGGAACTGGACGAGCTGCTGGAACTGGACGACGAACTGCTGGATGACGAGGAGCTGGAAGTCCCGTTACCCGAGCAGGTCGGCAGGCTGAAGCTGCCGTCATGCGTGCCCTGGAAACCGAACGAGGTGCTCTGGCCCTGTCCCAGGTTGCCGTTCCAGCCGCAGCAGTTGGTGAACGACGGAGACGTGGTGTTGTTGCCTGACGAAGTGACATTCCAACTGCTGGTGACGTTGGCCGGCTCGCTGAAATTCAACGTTACGGTCCAGCCGCTGATCGAACCGGGACCGTCGTTGGTGAC
>DASVCP010000068.1:0-2178 GCA_036381555.1 Gammaproteobacteria bacterium | reverse complement strand
ATGGCCTCGTGGCCGGTGTAGTCGAGGTTGCCGCGGCTGCTGGGGCTGTATTGGTCGGTCCCATTGGGGGTGTCGCTCCAGTCCACGTTGCGCCGCTTACCGAACGCGTCGAAGCTCAGCAGCGAGGCATGCACGTCGCCGGCCGCATCCGCCGTCACGCCCAGATCACGGGTCACGGCAATCACGCTGCCCAAATGGTCGCGGTGGATTAAGTTTCGGTGCCGTCGCCAAAATGCTTCTTTTGTTCCGCTACTTCGTTGCCAGCGTCGATCTCGGAATGCTCATTGCGCAAAGGCAACTCCGCTTCCTCGACAACGCCGCGCCTCGTCCCGAAACAAAAGCCGCGATTTTGGATTCGTTACTTGTTGTTAGAGCCCAAACAGAAATTTGCCTGCTCTTAATTAAGAAAACTAGCTTTAACCCCTTTCTTTATCTTCCTTCTTTATCTTCCTGCTTTGACCCGGTCTATATACCTATTTTTCCTTGTATCCGTTTAATACTGTCAACCACTGACAGTCATTATTATCAGTGATGAGCATAAACTCTTCGCCGGATCGTACGACAACACTTCTAGCATTCAATCTGGAATTCGGCTTGTGAATTTCAACACCGAGGGATTTATACTTAAAGCTTTCTTCAGGTTGGCCTTCAATTACTATATTCATATTCTCTGACGTTCCCGTTGAAAGTCTTCCAAAATTACCGTCAGATCTTGTGAAATGATGAACGCGAATATCGCGAGAAATCAACTCATAGTATATTGGTAATTCTAATCGCCCACCAAATATGTGAATCACAAAGTGATGGGTCCCACTGTCACTAACTCCGGAATGCTCATTTAAACAACGTTGATATATGCCGTCATTAGCACATGCAATTAATGGCAAGAACATTAAAAACCATACAATGCCAATCTTCACAGTTTTCTCACGATTAGCTTTAATCGGAATCATTTTACTTTCTCCAAGAGTTATATAGAATTTTTCCATCTGTCAAATCCCAGTAGGTAACACCGCATTGAGAAGTCTCGCAAATGACATACGTTTGATAGTCATGCTTGAAATCCGGCAAAGGAATATTAAAGCGGTCGGCCACTTTTCCAAACATCTTTTCAAGTCCTCGCGTTGATAGTTGCTTGATACCTTCTTCTATCCAATCCGCTGTACGCGCTAATCCGGATCGCCCAGCAAAGAAAGCGCGTATTTGGCCTAGTGATTGTTGCTGCACAATCATATGCGCTTCGATATCCATCCTTACCGTCAAATTATTAAGATTTGCTCCCGAAAATTTATCTTGCCCATATTCAGTAACCCAGTCTTCTAGAGATATTTTTTGCAACTCATTCAGCTTCTTGTCAATGGCTGCAGTAATGTCTTTTGACATTTGCCTAACTTCACTATTGCTAGGATCTCTGTACCAGTCATGCTGCAACTGATTAAACAAATGCACAATCGCCGCTGATCTGGCCCCATTCCGGAACTTCCCACCCGTCAGCGCTGAAATTGTACCACCAATCATGGCGCTGATCAGTGTGCCTACCACCACTCCTTTAGGCACCAGCCGGCCTGTGGCACTGCCCAAAAATCCCCCCACAAACCCGCTGCGAAAATCCCCGCCCAGCGCCTGACTGAAGAATGCCTGCGTAAGGCCATGCGCAAATGCTTTACCAAAAATAGACGCCGCGGCTGACATCTTGGCAGCGTTCTGGAAGATCGAGCCTATTCCATAGGCCACCCCGGCGCTGACCGCCGTAACCAACGCCGTCCTCAGGTCACCCTTGGTTTCCATCAGGCTGGCGATCGCGATCGCCACCATCTGCACCGCGATCTGCTCAATCGTAGCGGACACAACCAGAGCCACCACCATGGAAAAAAAGTAACCGCTCGGATCGTTGTACTTGAGCGGGTTGTTGAGCACGTAGCTGTAGCGGTGGTAGTTCTGGCTCATGCTTGCCGACTGGATGTTCGGGTCGGCGGAGAGGAATACGCCCAGTCCGGGGTCGTAGACCCGGCCGTTCATGTGAATCAGGCCGACTTCCGTGATGGCCTCGTGGCCGGTGTAGTCGAGGTTGCCGCGGCTGCTGGGGCTGTATTGGTCGGTCCCATTGGGGGTGTCGCTCCAGTCCACGTTGCGCCGCTTACCGAACGCGTCGAAGCTCAGCAGCGAGGCATGCACGTC
>DASVCP010000067.1:0-4909 GCA_036381555.1 Gammaproteobacteria bacterium | reverse complement strand
CGGCGGCACCGGTGGTGCCGGTGATTGTGATCGAGCGTGTTGAAGACGCGGTGCCGCTGGCGAAGGCGCTGGTGTCGGGCGGCCTGAAAGTGTTGGAAGTGACGTTGAGAACGCCCGCGGCGCTGGACGCGATTCGGGCGATAGACGCCGACGTCGAGGATGCGATCCTGGGAGTGGGCACAGTAACCAACGCCGAGCAGTTGCGGGCGGCGGTTGAAGCGGGCGCGAAATTTGCGATCAGTCCCGGGTTGACACCGGGTCTGCTGGAAGCCAAAAATGATTTCGACGTGCCCTTGATACCCGGTATTGCCACCATTTCCGAAATGATGCTGGGTATCGACGCCGGCTTGAAGCATTTCAAGTTTTTCCCCGCGTCGATGGCGGGCGGGCCGCCGATGCTGAAAGCGTTTGCCGGCCCGTTTCCCGATATTCGTTTTTGCCCGACCGGAGGCATCAACGAGAAGAATTTTCTGGAATACCTGACGTTATCCAACGTGTTGTGCGTCGGCGGCTCCTGGGTGTCGCCCGCCGCGGCGGCGAAGGAAAAGGACTGGGCGACGATCACGCGGTTGTCCAGAGCAGCGGTTGACGCGGCCGCAAATCGCTAGCTCTGTGTTTCAGGCAGTCGAACAAGACGGGCGACGACAGGAGAAGAAACGGGATTTGACTATAGCGTATGAATAAATTGCTTTCCGCCAAGGATATCGAGTTACTGGCCGAATCACGGCACCATGCGCCGCGTTCGTTTCTGGGGTTCCATGAAATCGAAAACGAACACGGTATAAAGGAATGGATTATCCGGGTGTTCGAGCCCGAGGCGGTGCGGGTGGCGGTTTGCTGGGAGAACCGGATGCCCGAAGAGGCGGATGAACTCACGCGGATCGACAAGCGCGGCTTGTTTGAAACCTTTTTGCAGCCCCTGGAAGCGCTGGTGCCGTACAAGCTGATCGTCGACTACAAGGACGGCAACCGCGAGGTCAAATACGATCCTTATTACTTTTCGCCCGGCCTCAGCGAATTCGATCTCTATCTTTTCGGTGAAGGCAACCACCACCAGATTTATTACAAGCTCGGCGCGCACCCGACCGTACACGGCGATGTCGAGGGCACGCTGTTCGCCGTGTGGGCGCCGAACGCCGAACGCGTCAGCGTGGTCGGCGATTTCAACTACTGGGACGGCCGCAAGCACCTGATGCACGCGCACGGTTCGTCGGGCGTGTGGGAGCTGTTCATTCCCGGCGTGCGCGAGGGCGCCATTTACAAGTACGAGATCCGTTCGCGCACCGGCGCCATCCTGATCAAGTCCGACCCTTACGGCTTCGCCATGCAGCGGCGGCCGGAAACGGCCTCGGTCGTGACCGACATCAACAAGTACAAGTGGCACGACCAGGAATGGATGGAGCAGCGTGACAGTCGCAACGTGCTCGACCAGCCGATCAACATCTACGAGGTTCATCTGGGTTCGTGGCGGCGCGGCGAAGACAACCGCTTTTTGACGTACCTGGAACTGGCGGACGAATTGATTCCTTATGTTATCGACATGGGTTACACCCATCTCGAACTGGTGGGTGTCGCCGAACATCCGTATGACGGCTCCTGGGGTTACCAGGTGGTCGGGTACTACGCACCGACGGCGCGCTACGGCCGCCCCGAAGAGTTCATGTATTTTATCGATCGCTGTCACCAGGCGGGCATCGGCGTGATCATGGACTGGGTACCGGGGCATTTCCCCAAGGACGGACACGGCCTGATCGAGTTCGACGGCACCGCACTGTATGAACATCACGACGTGCGTCTGGGTGAGCACCGGGAATGGGGTACCAAGATATTCAATTACGGCCGTAATGAAGTCCGCAACTTTCTGGTGGCCAACGCGCTGTTCTGGCTGGAGTACTATCATATCGACGGTCTGCGGGTCGACGCGGTGGCTTCCATGCTTTACCTGGATTACGACCGCAAGGAAGGCGAGTGGGTCCCCAACAGGTACGGCGGCCGCGAGAATCTGGAAGCGATCGAGTTCCTCAAGAAGTTCAATGAAGCGGTGTTCCATTACCATCCCGGAATTCTTTCGGTGGCGGAAGAGTCGACCGCGTTTCCGGGCGTCAGCCATCCGACCTATGCCGGCGGTTTGGGATTCAATATGAAATGGAACATGGGCTGGATGAACGACACGTTGCGGTATATTTCGCAGGATCCGGTTTACCGCAAGTACGACAGTCATCTGCTGACGTTCTCGATGATCTATGCCTACACCGAAAAATACGTGTTGCCGATTTCGCATGACGAAGTGGTGCACGGCAAGGGTTCGTTGCTCTCGAAGATGCCGGGCGACGACTGGCAGAAACGCGCCAACTATCGTCTGTACCTTTCATTCATGATGGCCCATCCCGGCAAAAAGCTGCTGTTCATGGGCTCGGAGTTCGGCCAGTGGGAGGAATGGACCGAAGCGCACAGCCTCAACTGGAAGCACCTGGAATACGATTTCCACCGGCAGCTGCATCATTTCTGTCGCAGCCTGAATCATTTTTATTTGAACACTCCCGCGCTGTACCGCAATGATTTCGAACCTTCCGGTTTCGAATGGATCGATCTGCACGATCATGAAAATTCCATTTATTCGTTTTTGCGGCGAGGCTGTTCGGCTGACGACGGCGATCCGGTTATTTTCGTGTTCAACTTTACGCCGATGTCGCGTGAGAACTATTCGATCGGTGTGCCCGAGCCGGGTCGTTATGAAAAGATTTTTGACAGTGATGCACCGGAATACGGCGGTTCGGGATGCTTTTACCAGATTGAAATTGAAACGGAAAGCGTCTGGTGGCACAACCGCTCGCAGCGGCTGCTCGTGCACGTACCGCCCCTGGGGGCGGTGGCGTTTCGTTTAAAGTCTTCTTAAAGTAATTTAATGGCTATAGATAAAGACGCCGAATTAAAAACCAAAGGCTCTATCCGCAGATGACGCAGATGTTCACAGATGTTTTGTTTGATTTTCATCTGTGCGTATCTGCGTAATCTGCGGATTTGCTCTTTTCAGTGTCTTTGCGTCGCTGTTGTTAATAGAGTGTGGTAAATATGCGGGCCAGTTCTACATTGCCTACCGCCGAAAAGCTGGAGCATTACTTCCGGCAGATCAGCACGATTATTCTCTCCCGGCAGGATCCCATTACGGGTCTGTTTCCCGCCAGCACCGAGGTGACCCGTCACGGCGATTACACCGACGCCTGGGTGCGCGATAACGTGTATGCGATTCAAAGCGTCTGGGGCCTGGGGCTGGCGTACCGCGAATCGGGTTGCGACAACGGCCGCGCCTACCTGTTGGAGCAGACGGTGGTGAAAATGATGCGCGGTCTGCTGACCGCCATGATGCACCAGGCCGACAAGGTCGAGCGTTTCAAGCGCAGCCGTGATCCGCGCGATGCGTTACACGCCAAGTACGATACCCGTTCGGGACTGACGGTGGTCGGCGACGACCAGTGGGGGCATTTGCAGCTCGATGCGACCGGGCTCTACATGCTGATGCTGGCGCAAATGACCAGGTCAGGGCTGCGGATCGTTTTCAATCTCGACGAAGTCGATTTCGTTCAGAATCTGGTTTACTACCTGGGTCGCGCCTACCGCACACCCGACTTCGGTATGTGGGAGCGCGGCAACAAAATCAACAACGGCCGCGCCGAAATCAATGCCAGTTCGCTGGGAGTGGTGAAAGCCTCGCTGGAAGCGATGTGCGGGCTGAACCTGTTCGGCGATAACCGCTATCAGGAATCGGTTATCCACGTGATCGGTGACGATATCGCCCAGGCGCGTATCACCCTGGAGGCGTTGTTGCCGCGCGAGTCCAATTCCAAGGAAGTCGATGCGGCGTTGTTGAGTGTTATCGGTTACCCCGCGTTTGCCGTCGAGGACGAAAAGCTGGTTGAAAAAACCCGCCGTTGGGTGCTGGAAAAACTCGGCGGGCGTTACGGCTGTAAGCGCTTCCTGCTGGACGGTCACCAGACCGTGCTGGAAGATACCTCGCGGTTGCACTACGAGGCCGCCGAGTTGAAAAAATTCCGGCATATCGAATCCGAATGGCCGTTGTTTTTTACCTATCTGTTTATCGAGGCACTGTTTCGCGGCGATTACGTCGAAGCGTCCGATTACCGCAAAAAGCTTGAAAAGCTGGCGGTGCACAAGGACGGTATCAATCTGTTGCCCGAGCTTTATTACGTGCCGCGGGATAAAGTGGATGCCGAGAAGGCGCAGCCGCATTCGCAAAACCGCCTCCCCAACGGCAATACCCCGTTGATCTGGGCGCAGAGTTTGTACTACCTGGGTTGCCTGATCGACGACGGTCTGCTGTCACTGACCGCTATCGATCCGTTGCATCGTCATGCGCGCATCGGCCGTCCAAAGCGCATCGAAGTGCAAATCGCCCTGCTGGCCGAGAGCGAGGAAGTCAAAGACGAACTGGATGAGTTGGGTTACATCAGCGAGTTGGCCAAGGATTTGCAAGGTATCGTCGTGAAGGAGGCTCGGGACCTGTCCCGGGTTTTCAGCTACATCGGATTGAATCATAAGCTGCAACTCAGCGGCCGGCCGATACGACGCATGCGCGTGCTGGCGACTTCGCAGGTCTATCGGATCGGCGACGAACTGGTTGTGTTTTTGCCGCAGTTTCAGAATCAAACCGCGTTTTATATGAATCTGGACAGTCATCTGCTTGTGGAACAGCTTGCCGCGGAATTGGGATACTTGAGTCGCCATTGGGACCAGCCCGGCCGTCCCCTGATTGTGCTGGTCGTAAACCGGTCCATGTTGAAGGCGGCGGACCGCGACGCGTTCCTGGCGTTTTTACAGGAAGCGGCAACCGGACGGGTGAATGCGGTAAACGTCAAGTTGGGCGCCTTGAGCAGGCTGATTCACCAGACCG
>DASVCP010000066.1:0-9963 GCA_036381555.1 Gammaproteobacteria bacterium | reverse complement strand
CACGACCGACCCTTTGGGTCCGCGAATCATGTCCACGACTTCGTCCAGCCGCCAGCCGGTGACATCCACGATCTCGCCGGTCAGGCCCTGGCCCACGCCGACAATCCGGTCCGCGGGTTTAAGCAGTTTGCTGCGCTCGGCGGGTCCGCCGGCAATCAGTTGTACGACCTTTATATATTCATCTTCGCGTTGAAGCAGCGCGCCGATACCTTCCAATGAAAGTTTCATATGGATATCGAAGTTTTCCGATTCGCGGGGCGGGAAGAAATCCGTATGCGGATCGTAACTATGGGTAAACGCCGTGACGAAATATTCGAATACATCGCTGTTGTGGGTTTTGTTCAGCAGGTTAAGCTGATCGTTGTAGCGTTTCTCAAGAGCGGGCGTTATTTCATCGAGCTTCTTGCCCGATATTCTCATGTTTAATACGTCGTTCTTTACCAGTTGCCACCAAAGCGTATGGGCTTCATCGGTGTCGGCCAGCCATGGCATTTGTTCGCGGTCGAGTTCCAGGTAGGCTTTTTTGCTGAAATCGAAATCCTTCTTGATGACGGGCACCAGGGCCAGCATGTATTCCAGGCGTTGAATCCGGCGCTGATAAAAACGGTTATAGATGGCAAATGCGTTGTCCAGTTTTCCATCCTTAAGGTCGTCGTCGAAGGTGTGCCTATATCGCTGAAACTCGTCGATATCGGATTGCAGAAAATGACTTTTGGCCGGATCCAGGGTTTTCAGGTACTGATCCAGCACCTTGGTGCTGAAATCATCGTTCAGCTCCACGCTTTTGTAATGATACTTTTCAAGTGTTCGGACAATCTCCCGGATGGCCTCGGTTTGTTTCGTTTCAGGAGTGAAAGAAATTCCCGTCTCGGTCGCTGCCGACAATGACGCGGTTTCGACGGCCTTTGATTTTGCCAGTACGGAATAGGGGGGTGCCAGCATCAGGCCCAAGGTGAATACCAGCGTGGCGACGAAACGGAATGCTGTTTTTTCTTGCATGTTCATAGAGTAATTGTTCCTCGTGTATTGGCGATTATAGCCAAAGTAGGCAAAAATTCAGGGGCCTCTGATTTAAGTGTGAACTTGTTCGAGCGGCTTTAAGGGTTGTGCAAGCGCTCCAATTGAGCCTGATAATTATTTGCAGCGGCGGAGTCGCCTTCGGCTTGAGCCAGTTTGTGCAGATCGAGCAGCAGTTTTTCGGCTGTGTGCCGGTCCTGCATTTTCAGGCGTATGGCCAGGGCGCGCTGGAGCAGGACCTTACCCGCCGCGGTGTTGTTTCTGGCGAGTTCCAGGGCGCCCAGTTCGGCGAGGCCGGCGGCGATTCCCGGGGGAAAGCGTGCTTGCCGGTAAATTTGCAGGGCCTGCCCGATCAGCTCGGCGGTATTGTCGGGAGCGCCGGCCAGTTGGCCTCGCAGCCGCAGGAGCCGCGCTTTTTGCAGAGGATTATTTTCCCCGGCGGCGGCTTCGGCGCGCGACAGCCATTGCCCGGCGTCTGGCGCATGCAGATTGACGGCGGCTACGGCACGGTTAATCAATGCGGGATGGCGCAGTAGTTGAGGCGTCATAGGGTCTGTGAGTATTTCGTTGAGAGTGTGAACGGCTTCGTTATAACGATTGCTACGGATCAGATATTCACCATACAGTAATTTCTGGCGAGGTTGATACTCCGGTAATTCTGCATAGCGTATCTGTACGTCAAGTGCGATTAGATAATCATATGCACCGTTGAGTTCATTAATTATGAGCGCATTTTGAGTTAAATTCACCAAAGTACGCGCCTGCTCGTGTCGACGGTCGAACATAAGATAAAGTTCGTGCGCGGCATTGAAATATCTGTCGGCTAATTCATATTTTCCGGCCCGATGCGCGTCCACGGCCCTCGCTTCGTAATCGGCGGCCGTTTGCAGCGGTTCGGCCTGTTTTTCCGGCAGCCGACCTCCGCAGGCGCACAGCGCTATAATAATGCCTGTGTATACCAGTCGCCCGGCGAGTTTAATCATGGCTCGGTCCGGCGTTAAGCAGCAGCTCGGGTTGCGGCGACGGCGGCAGCTTGCTGGAAATCGGCCACGTATGTCGCAAGGCTTCGATCACACCGTCCATATTGTTCAACAGCTCACGGGTCCCGGCACTGAGGCCGGGAAGCGTTTCCACTTCCCGGCGCACGATGGCGATTGTCTCTCCAAGCTGTTGCAGGGCTCCCGGTAGATCGGCCGAGACAGCCGGGCCTGAAATTTTCCTTATGTCGGTGAGGATGGCTTGAAGCTGCGCCAGCGCCTCATTCAATTCGCGATAAGGCTGATCATTGGCGATCAGTGCTCCCACGGTACCTTCACCCGCCGCTATCCGGCGGCTGATTTCATTCAGATTTCCAGTGATTTGTTCGGTCTGTTCCAGAGTTTTCAGGATAGACTCGGGGGGAATTGCCCCCATTACCTCGGCGATTCTGTCGATGCTGGAGTTGATGGTATCGAGGGCCGGCGTGAGATTGGCCAGGATCTGATCCAGCGTCATCGTTTCCTTCACTTCGATCATGCCGCCGTCGGGCAGCAGCGGTTTGTCCGGCGAACCCGGCGTGACGTTGAGCACCGAATCGCCGATGAACGTCAATTTGCTGGCGGATAACGTCGAGTCGACGCGCACCAGCTCCCGAAAATCCTCATAAATGCTCAATTCCACGATGAAGCGGTTGTCGGACTTGTTCAGACTGATGCGCCTGACCGATCCGACTTGTATCCCGGATATACGGACTTCCGTGGCGGCGCTCACACCGGCGGCGTTGCGCATGTAGGCGAAATAATGCACCCGGCCGTCGAACAGACGCAGGGTTTGCCCGCTGATAAACAGCAGGGCGATTAACGTGCCAATAGCCGTCAGCACAAAGATCCCCACCAGCCGTTCCTGGTGACTGTACTTCATGTAGTGTACATAATGCGTTTGTTTGGGGTCGCGGGTGGCCATAGGTTAGGCGTAAAACGTCGAGTAGTGATCGAAATTTGAACGGATGAAGTTGCGCACGGCCTCATCGTTGTCCTGTTCCGCCGATGCCCAGTCGGCATAAACTTTGGGGCCCGCGGGGCGTGTGAAGATAAACCGGTCCGTGTGCGCTTTAGCGAATGCCAGATCGCAGGTGGCCAGCACCAGGGTGATCTTCAGTTCGTCCCGTATTGCAAGATAGCGGCGGGCGATTTTTCTGCAGGACTGTGCGTCCATAAAAGCAAATGCTTCATCGATAAACAGTATTTGCGGATCGAGCATCAGGCAGCGTGCAATGGCAACCAGCTTTTGTTGATAGGCCGGCAGGTACTCCGGCAACTCATTGGGGTCCGCGGTACACTCCAGCCATTCGAGCAGCGTGACCGCCTTTTTTTCAGCATGACTGCCGGTATCCCAGCCGTGCTGATAATGGTATTGCGCCGGCAGGGCGACGTTTTGCAGCACGCTTTGCGAAGACAACAGCGCGCTGTTTGGTAATACATAACCCGCTTGCTGTCGCAAGCGCCGCCATTCCGCCGTGCTCAACCAGGACGTGTCCTGCCCGAGCAGCCGAAGATTGCCGCCGGCCGCCGGATCCACGGCGGCCAGCAGCCTTAGCCAGGATGTTTTGCCGCTGTCACCCGGACCGACAATGCAGGTCAGGCTGAAACGGGGCAATTCGAGTGTGATTCCGGTGCTCTCCTGTACCCTGGACGTTAGCGGCAACAGATTCCTGCATTGCAGCACCGGCTCGTTCATAAGGCCGCCACCGCCAGTAATCCGTCGAAAACGGCGATGATTGCCAGGCTGTTAACGATGACGCGCTGGGTCTGCCGGGGTACTTCCGTGGACGAACCCGCCACTTGCAAGGCGTGGTAACAGGCGGTTCCGGCTATTACCAGGCCGAATACCAGGTTCTTGAAGACAAACAGCAACAGTGTGTCGGGCGTATGGGCGATCAGCAGATTGTCAAAGAAAAATAAATAGGAAGTGGAATAAAGAATCCCGGCCGCGATAAGTCCGCCATAGAGTGCGATGCCGGAAAAATATATCGCCAAAACCAGTTGTGAAATGGCGCCGGCAATCAATCGGGGGGCAATCAGGTAATCGTTGAGGTTGATTCCCAGCAACTCCAGGCCTTCGATCTCGCCGTGCAGTTTCATATTGCCCAAATCGACCGAAATAGCGGAACCGGAACGGGCGACCAGGATAATGGCGGTTAAAAATGGACTGACTTCGTAAGTGGTCAGCACCGCGAGTGTCTCAATGATATCGGCGGCTTCGGTGAAGTCGCTGGTCAGGTGAATCAGTTGGCTGGTAATGGCGACGCCGACTGCCAGTGACAGCAGCGATACCAGTGGCAGGGCGTCGACGCCGGTAAACAGCAGTTGATTGACCAGTGAACGGTACGTGGCCCGGTTAAAGAACCGGCCCCGGAACAACCAGTCGCGGATCGCCAGTTGAATGAACACTGTCAGATCGACAATATAAACCCCCGAGCGGATAGCCTGCCGGCCGGTCCAGCCTGTGAGAGTATTAACCATTTGTGCCGCTGTCATAGATACTTCGAGAGTGGCTGAGATTTTGTCTGTTGGCAAGCAAGACGCGGGTTGCCGGCAAAATTGGGGGAAATCCCGGTACTTGAGGAAGGTGCACTTTGGGTTAATTCTTCGCACCTTCGCGTGAGAATATTACTTGAAGGAAGAAAAGATTAAGGATTGCCGGCCAGAGTATCGTCTTGCAGGTACTGCTCGTAGTACTTGAATACCCGTTGAACGTAGTCACGGGTTTCGCGAAACGGTGGAATGCCGCCGTGTTTTTCGACATTGTGCGCGCCGGCATTGTAAGCCGCCAGGGAATAACTCCGGTTGTTTTCAAAACGGTCCAGCAGATCGCGAAAATGCCGGATGCCGGCCCGCAGGTTTTCATCGGGGTTAAAGCGGTCGAGAACCTTGTACTGGCGGGCGGTGGCCGGCATCAGTTGCATTAAACCGCCGGCACCGGCGCGTGACACCGCCTGGGGGTCGAAGCAGGATTCGACGGTGATCATCGCTTTGATCAGGTGAGCGTCAACTTCGTTCTTTTGGGAATATTGCAGGACTGCCGGCATATAGCGGCGGGCGCGCTTTTCCAGGATGCCCGGCGTTACGCCCTTACAGGAACGGGTGGCGGTGGACCGGCCGTATTTTTGAATGAAAATGAACCTGGCCGGATCCATGGTTCGATCGGTAATCCAGCGGGTGCCGTCCTTTTCCTGGTAAACATAAGTTTCAGCGGACGCCGTACCGGCGCCGCTTAGGCCGATGATAACCGCCAGAGAGATGAAACGGCCGTTTACGCGAATCACTCGATATGCCTGTTAACCTGTCCAATTCACCGTGAAATCGGCGGCTTGCGGCCGGTTCTGTAATTTTTTTCGCGCCATGGCTGCGGCCGGAGAAGGCGTTCCCAGGTATACGAACCCGACAATCCGGTCGGTCGACGCCAGCCCCAGCGAACGGCAGACGTGCTCGTCGCCGGCGAAAGGGCCGGTCAGCCAGATGCTGCCGTAACCCAGTGCGTTGGCCGCCAGTTGCAGATTCTGCGCGGCGGCGCCGGCGGACAATATTTGCTCGTGCTGAGGAACTTTGGGGTGATCCTTGACGGTGGCGACCACGGTAATGACCATGGGTGAGCGCAGGGCTTTCTGCCGCGCGCTTTCCAGTTCGGCCTCCGAGCTGTCGGGCTGTTTGAGTTTTACCGCTTCGCGAAAAATGTCGCCCAGCCGTTGCAGGGCATGATCGCGTATGATCACGAAACGCCAGGGTCGCAGCCCGGCATGGTCGGGCGCGGTGAGCGCGGCATTGATCATGGTTTTCAGGTCTTCATCGGAAGGCGCGGGGGCTTCCAACAGGTTGGCGGGAATGGAAACCCGTTCCAGCAAACCATCGAGCAGGGACTGATTGATGTTCTTCGGCATGTCGAGGTGTGATTTAGGTGAAAAGTTGAATGATAGCCCGAAACCCGCGGCTATGTTAAACCCCCTTATCGGCTCAGTCTGGCAGGTCCCGAAATCGCGAAGTTCGTGCACGTGCAAAAGCAACGTATCTGCAATAATATGCCGGTTTCCACACCGCACCTGGTTGATTTCATGGTTGAGGAATACAGCAAAGGGTTACAAGGACGGCTGGACGCCTATATGGAACAGGCCCGCGCCAACGAGCACAAGTTACGGCAGTTTCAGGATATGGAGCTTAAGCTGTTAAGTACCGAATCGCTGCCGGATTTGTGCAGGGTACTGATCCAGGACTATCGCAGGGCTTTCGGTCTGGACGTGGTGAGCCTGCTACTGGTCGACAGCGGGCATCACCTTGCCAAGCTGTTTAAGAATTTTTTTAACAGCCATCCCGGCGTTCGCGACGAAAGCGATGTCAACCTGCTTGATTACATTCAGTTGATCAACGACTACCAGCAACTCCAGGCATTGGAGCGTTTTTCCCCCGAACCCAGGCTGTCGGCGGCGGACCCGTCCGTGCACCGGTCTTTTTTCCTTGAGCATATGGACGGACTGAAGAGTGTGGCCATACTGCCCATGCAACGCCACGGACTGTTGCTCGGAATGCTGTGTTTGGGCAGCCGCGATGCCGGCCGTTACAGCCCTGACATGGCCACCGATTTTCTGCAACGCCTGGCGCTGATGGCCGGTGTGGCAATTGAAAATGCCGTCAACATTGAGTACCTGCGCCAGCTTAGCCTGAAGGACCCTTTAACCTCCGCGAATAACCGCCGCTATTTCTTTCAGCGCTTACGCGAAGAAATCAGTCGGGCGCAACGCCAGGCGCACGCGCTGGGCTGTTTGTATATGGACCTGGATCACTTCAAACACATCAACGATCACTACGGCCATCCAGCCGGCGATATGGTGTTGATTCATGTCACCAACATTGTGCAGCGCATTATTCGCAACAGCGATGTGCTGGCACGGCTGGGCGGAGAGGAGTTTGCCGTCATCCTGCCGGATATCAGCAAGTATCGCATGGGCGAAATCGCCGAGCGCATCCGCATGACGGTGGAGAGCCAGCCATGCGAGCTGACCACCAAAACTAAAATCGACGTTACGGTTTCCGTGGGCCTGGCGTTTTACGATTTGGGCGAGGTGGTCGGCGAGCCCGAAGAACTGGGCGAATCGCTGGTCAATCAGGCGGACCGCGCGCTGTTTTATGCCAAGGAAAACGGCCGCAACCGGGTCTGCGCTTACGAGGATATAGGGCCTGTTAACGCTACTTGAATTGACGCCGTTGCCCCGGAAACAGCGTCAATCGAGGCACGAGGAGAGAAGGTTGGTGATTTCAAACGAACGACGAGTAACGAAAAGCGGTGCTTTTCCGGAGCGGATGGACACCGGGTTTTTTTCGGCAACGCTAACTCACAGGTACATAAGGCCTAAAGCCGGTTAAAGGGAACAGTCACGCTAAATGCACGCCATTCACTATTCCATCACGCCGGTCAACCCGGCTATGCATGTTTTCGCAATCAGCTGCCGGGTTGCCCGGCCCGATCCGGCAGGCCAGATTGTATCGATGCCCGCCTGGATTCCCGGCAGTTACCTGATCCGTAACTTTTCCAAACATATCCTGAGTATTCGGGCATACAGTCAGGGCCGGTCGCTGCTGCTCACCAAGCTCGACAAGGACAGCTGGCAGTGCGGGCCCTGCGACGGTGAACTCATGTTGGAATACGAGGTGTATGCCTGGGACGCTTCCGTGCGCGCCGCACAGCTCGACACCACACAGGGATTTTTTAACGGCAGCAGCGTGTTCCTGCGCGTTCATGGTCAGGAGGCCCAGACGTGCAGCGTGGAGATTTTGCCGCCGCGTGGCGAAGTCGACGGCAAGTGGCGGGTCGCCACCAGCCTGCGGCGGTTGACCGCCGGCATGCATGATTTCGGGCTTTACCAGGCGGGCGATTATGATGAGCTTATCGATCACCCCGTGCAGCTCGGTAATTTCGACCTGATCGAGTTCGAGGCCTGCGGCGTTCTGCATCAAGTGGCCGTTACCGGTCGTCATCGCGGCGACTTGAAACGTCTGGCCACCGACCTGCGAAGGATATGCGAGCACCACATACGATTTTACGGCGAGCCGGCGCCGATGACCTACTATCTTTTTCTATTGCGCGTGGTCGGCGACGGCTATGGCGGACTCGAGCACCGTACATCATGCGCCCTGATCGCCTCGCGTAACGCATTGCCGTTGCACGGCCAAAGCAAGATCAGCGACAGCTACCGGGAGTTGCTGGGTTTATGCAGCCACGAATATTTTCACACCTGGAACGTCAAGCGAATCAAGCCCGCCGCATTTACACCTTATAACCTGCAGCAGGAAAATTACACCGAGCTGTTATGGGCGTTCGAAGGTATCACCTCCTATTACGACGATCTGGCGCTGTTGCGTAGCGGTTTGATCAGCGAGGAAAGCTACCTGGAGTTGCTGGCCCGCACCGTCACCCGGGTACTGCGCGGCAAGGGTCGTCTGCGGCAGAGCGTGGCCGATTCCAGTTTCTATGCCTGGACCAAGTTTTACCAGCAGGATGAGAATTCGCCGAACGCCATTGTCAGTTACTACGCCAAGGGGGCGCTGGTCGCGTTTTGCCTCGACAGCCTGATTAAACAAAAAACCGATCAGGCGGCCTCGCTCGACGACGTTATGCGGTTGCTGTGGCGGCGTTACGGTATGACCGGCGTCGGCGTACCGGAAACGGCGGTGGAGGAAATCGCCGCGGAAGTGGCGGGCGAAAGCCTGGACGAGTTTTTCCATCGCAGCGTGCACGATGCCGGTGAACTGCCGCTGGCCGAGATGCTCGAGTTGTATGGCATCAAGTTGCGCCTGAGGCCGGCCTCGTCGGCGCGTGATTCGGGCGGTGTCATCGGCAAATCCAAGGCGCCCGTCCAGGACATTGCCGGCCGGTTGCTGCGCGTCGATTTGGGTGTAACCTTCAAGGCCGACCAGGGTTTTCCGCGCTTGCAGGTGGTGAACGCCGACGGCGCCGCGCAGCGCGCCGGGTTGTCCGCCGGCGACCTGTTGATCGCCCTGGACGGACTGCAAACCACCACCGACAACCTCGAAACCCTGTTGGAGCGCTACAAGCCGGGCGATGAAATCGAAGTATATGCGTTCCGCCGTGACGAGTTGATGACCTTCAGGCTGGAACTGCAGGCAGCCGAAGCTTCCACCTGCTACCTGGAAATTGATACCGAACCCGCCCCTGCGCAGGCGAAAGCCCGCGCCGTTTGGCTGGGGCTGGGACGATAGACGCGGATCGCGATGCCGAACACCCGCCAAAAGCTGCTGCGGCACATGGCCGACATGCAGTTCCATTCCGGCGAGTCCTTGGGACAGGCGCTGGGATTGAGCCGTGCCGCCGTCTGGAAACACATGCAGGCGTTGCAGGCCGACGGTCTGGTATGCGAAGCGGTGCACGGCAAAGGCTACCGCCTGTCGGTGCCTGTCGAACCTCTTGACTCCGGTGTTATCAGGTTGGCGCTGTCTTCATCGCATGCCGACGCGCTGGAATTGATCGTATTGGATGAAACCGATTCCACCAATGGTCACCTGTTGGCCCGGGCTGTCCAGCGGCCGCCGCATGTGCTGGTTTGCCTTGCCGAGCAGCAGACCGCCGGGCGCGGCCGGCGGGGACGGTCATGGCAAAGCCCTTACGGCACTTCGCTGGCCCTGTCGCTGATGTGGCGTTTTGAAGCAGGCGCGGCCGCGCTGGCCGGGCTGAGCCTGGCGACTGGAGTCGTTGTGGCCGAAAGTCTGGAACAGGCGGGCGCCGCCGGCCTGCAACTCAAGTGGCCCAACGATCTGGTGTGGCAAGGCCGCAAGCTGGGTGGCATTTTGCTGGAAGTTGCCGGCGACGTCACCGGTCCCTGTTACGTGGTCATCGGCATCGGTCTCAATATTGCCACCGAGACCGGGCATGCCGCCATGCAGTCCGTCGATCAGCCATGGA
>DASVCP010000065.1:0-4161 GCA_036381555.1 Gammaproteobacteria bacterium | reverse complement strand
CCGGCTTAGTGCGTCGCATCGGCGATATCACGGCGCGCGAAGTGGCGGTGACCGGGCTTGACTGGACATTCGCGCCCACGATCGCCGTGGCAAGAAATATGCGCTGGGGGCGCGCTTACGAGAGTTACGCCGAAACGCCGGAGATTGTGAGCACTCTGGGCGCGGCTTTGATCGAAGGCCTGCAGGGCGATTTCGGGCCGCATAATATTATCGCGACCGCCAAACACTTCATTGCCGACGGCGGTACTCAAAACGGCGTCGACCAGGGCGATGCCATTGTCGGTGAAGATGAACTGCTGGCGTTGCATGCGCCGGGTTACTTTGCCGCGATCGAGGCCGGTGTGCAGAGCATCATGATCTCCTACAGCAGTTGGAACGGCGTGAAAATGCATGCCCAGCGGGGGTTGATCACCGATGTTCTGAAAAACCGGATGGGGTTCGACGGCATTGTATTGTCGGATTGGGACGCCATTGCCCAGGTGAAAGGATGTAGCGGCTGGGACTGTCCGCAAGCGGTCAACGCCGGCATCGATATGTTCATGGTGCCTTACCGGATTTATTGGAAAAAATTTATCGACACGACCCGGGCTTACGTTAAGGACGGCGTGATTCCCGAGGCGCGCATCGACGATGCGGTGACACGCATTCTCAGGGTGAAAATGCGGGCCGGCATTTTCGACAAGCCCAGGCCTTCGCAACGGCCGCTGTCCAACCGGCTCGATCAGTTCGGCTCGGAGGAGCATCGCGCCGTGGCGCGGGAAGCGGTGCGCAAGTCGCTGGTCCTGTTAAAGAACAGCAACAATGTCCTGCCGCTGGACCGCAACGCCCGCATTCTTGTTACGGGCGAGGGCGCGCATAATTTTCCCAACCAGACCGGCGGCTGGAGCATCGATTGGCAGGCGACTAAGGTCGATCACGAGGATTTCAAAGGCGCGACCTCGATCTGGGAGGGTATAAAGCAGGCGGCGCCCAACGCGGTATACAGTCCCGACGGTTCCCTGCTTGAGGCCGGCGCGGACGGCAAAAAATTCGACGCGGCGATCGTGGTTATCGCCGAGCAGCCTTATGCCGAATCCAGAGGCGATATCGCCGGTTTCACGCTCGCGCACGCTTTCCATTACCCGGAGTCGTTTCGCCTGCTCAAGCGGGTGGCGGAAACCGGTATGCCCGTCGTGACCGTGATGCTGTCCGGACGACCGCTGTATGTCAACCCGGAACTGAATCTGTCGGATGCGTTCGTCGCCGCCTGGCTGCCGGGCAGTGAAGGCGCGGGAGTTGCCGATGTGCTTTTGCGCAATGAGCAAGGACAAATCGCTTACGATTTTACCGGCAAGCTGCCGGTTTCCTGGCCCAAGAGCCACTGTCAGGAACCGGTTAACGTGGATGATCCGGAATACGCTCCGCTTTTCACCGCAGGCTACGGTCTACGCTACGGTAGCAAGGATATGCTGGGCGATGACCTGCCCGAAGGTTTCGACGATGTACGGTGTTATTGATGCGGTATGTTTGGTCGCGTTATCAGTAAGCCCGATAAATTTCAGAATGTTTGAATAACGGCTGGCGGAGGTTCATAAGTATGTGGAGGAAACAGGTCCTGCCGAAAGGCCTGATTGCAGTGGTTATCATGACCGTTGTGGCATCGGTTGCTGTAGTGACTCACTTTCTTTTGAAGAAAGATGTGTTGAACGGGGAATTTCATATTCCCGCACAGGTTCCGCCTTACTATAGTGACACAGGGCACCGGGCTGACGTGGGCAGGTACAGTGCGGGGCTGAGCGCGATGGACGGCGAAGTTGTGTTGGAGACCGTCGGAGAAATGGAGAAGGACTGGGAAAATCTGCCGGTAACGGCGATGTACGTTGCCGCACTGCGTTTGTTTGAGATCGGTGAAAGAGATCTTGCCTTGTATTGGTTTCAGGGTGCAAAGTATCGCGGGATTCTGTTCGTGGAGTTGCTGGACGGCTCCAGTGATACGAATCGCATGGGAGGCAAGGCGTATGCTCTCAGCAAGGCGCATGAAGTGTTTTTCAGGCTGCTCAGGCCCTATATTGGCGGGCACGGCTTGTGCGATATTCGCAAATACGAAGACAGCCTGCAACGTGCCGTGTTCAATCGGGATGTCGTGCCGAAGTTGAATAAAATCTATCCCGAAATTGTTTTTCTTTCCGAAGAGCAATGGCCGGGAGAGGCGGAAAAAGTCAAAGAGAATTTAAAAAATCGTCTTAATATCACTGTCAGCGGTTACGACGAAATTGTAAAACAACGCAAAGCCGCAGGCCTCCACGACCAGTATTGCAAAAGAGACAGTTTAACCACGGAGCACACTGAGGGTGTTAATGATTAACGTTAGAAAATAAAGGAACTGAAAGGTAAGTTTGTAAATGGTTGAAAGCTGGCGGCATCAAACGGGAAAAGCTTTTACACACGTTCCAGGCTCAAAACTTCTGTTTTTTTATTTTCTACTTATTCACTCTGTGCTCTCCGTGCGCGCAGAAAGTTTGCTCCTTGCAATTTCTGCACTTCCGCCATCCTTGGCGGTCGTCCGTGGTTAAATTTTTTTAAATAACTAAGGGGAAACAGATGAAACAGCAGTTATCCGGCAAGTGGGCGCTGGTGACAGGTTCCTCGCGGGGGATCGGCCGGCAGATTGCCCTGGGGTTGGCGAGCTGCGGGTGCAACGTAATCGTGCACGGGCGGACGGAGTCCGGCACGGAAAAAACACTCGAGTTGCTGGCGAAGTATGAAGTGGAAACATACCGCGTGGCAGGCGACCTGGAAACAGACGCGGGTTTACAGGCGGTCATCGACGGCGTCAGCCGGGTGCCGGGCTATGTGGATATCCTTTATAATAACGCCGCGATTTCGAATACTCCGACGCCGATATTCGAATTCACGATAGATGAGTGGTTAAGGACCTTCAAGGTCAATCTGTTTGCCATGATTCGTTTGTGTAACGCTTTCGCGCCCGGAATGCGCGAGCGCGGCTACGGGCGCATCGTCAATCTTACTTCCGGCATCGCCGATCAGCCGAACCTTGCTCCGTACAGCGTATCCAAGGCGGCGGTGGACAAGTACAGCCGCGACTTGGCGTTCGAGCTCAAGGATGCCAACGTACTGGTGAACTACATCGACCCGGGCTGGCTCAAGACCGATCTCGGCGGTTCCAATGCCTGGCACGAGGTGGAAACGGTGTTGCCGGGCGCCCTGATTCCGGCCTTGCTGGAAGACAACGGTCCAACCGGGCGTTTTTACGCCGCCCAGGATTTTAAATATCTTTCAAGCGTGTGAGGGAAACATGGGTTTTGGTTCAAAAGAACCGGCAATCATTTTCGATCTCGGCGGTGTACTCATCGACTGGAATCCGAGATATCTGTATCGCAAGATTTTCAAGGACGACGAAGCGGGAATGGAATACTTTTTAAAGCATATCTGTTCTCCGGATTGGAACGTGCGACAGGATGCCGGGAGGCCTTTCCGGGAAGCGACCGAAGAGTTGATTGCAATCTATCCGGAACATAAGGAATGTATCGAGGCTTATTTTTCCCGATGGCCGGAGATGGTGGCCGATGCGCTATGGGACACGGTTGCCATTCTTAAGACGTTGAAAGATAAAGGGTATTCGTTGCATGCCCTGAGCAACTGGTCGGCGGAAACATTTCCATTGGTAAGTCGGCGTTTCGAATTTCTGGGCTGGTTTGAAACCATCCTGCTGTCCGGGGAAGAGAGGCTTGTGAAACCCGAGCCCCGGATATTCGAACTCATGCTGAAGCGAATCGGCCGCAAAGCGGAACAGTGTATTTTTATCGATGATGCAAGAGCGAATATAGCCGCGGCCCAAGAACTCGGATTTTGCGCGATACCCTTTACGTCACCCGACCAGCTGAACGCCGAGTTGTCACGAATGGGTTTGATTTAGTGATTTGGAGGGTAAATCGGGTCGACTGAGGTCAGGCGCAATCGTCCGTGTGAGCGAACGGATTGCGCCTTGTAGAGATAGGAAACAACAGCAAAGACTTACTCGGCTTCCGTGCCTTAATACGTGCTCAACATCACCGATTCCAGGAACCGGAAACTGAAAGGAGGCTTGAACAGGATTGGGGATAGCCGCTGGCTCTCCCTGCCGTGAAAACGACGCCTCCATGTCAATATTTGTTGATGCAT
>DASVCP010000064.1:0-4349 GCA_036381555.1 Gammaproteobacteria bacterium | reverse complement strand
ACATGATCCTGGCGGAATTCGGCAACGTCCAGCCGGCCGCCGCACAGTCCCGATAATATTTTTTAGGGGTTCAATAACGGGCTGGGTGATGATTTGCCCGCCGCGGACTTGGCCTTGTGTGCGAACGGATCGTAAGCAGACATGATGTCGGCGGAGGAACCGGCGCGCGCAGTCTCGGCAGTTTTCGAGGGCATCGCCGCCTGGGCGCCGCCCAGCGCGCTGACATCACCCGAGATTTCACCCCCTTCTTCCACCATGATTTTGCCATAGCGGATTTTCCCGGACACTTTCCCCGTCGAATGGACAACGAGCTGCTTGCGCGCGGTGAGTTCGCCCTCGAAGCGGCCGCGGATTTCGGCGACATCGATGCCGACGGTCCCGGCAAACACGCCGCTCTCGGCGATTTTGATCACGCGGCTGTCCATTGAGGCCTCGACACGGCCTTCAACTACCAGGGTATCGCAATCGGTAATCTCGACGCCTTTCAGCTTGATATCGGGCCCGACGATGAGCTGGCTGCCCTGGGTCCCTTCGGTTCTGATCTTGGGTTTCGATTCTTCGGGCTGGGTATCCGCTTTGGGCGTTTCCGGCAGGGTGCGGCCGGCCAGCGGCGTATTGAGTCCGGGCGTCAGATTGACAGCTTTGGTATCCCGCTGACGCTGCTCGTCTTTTTTGCTGAACATTCCATCGCGATTGAACATTTCGCCTCCTTTATGTGAGTGGGTTTTGTGTGTTCGCATATTTCAAAATGACAATGAACGGGCTGATTTGGTAAAGCGGCAAAGCAAGTTCTATTCCCCAAAAAACTTATCGTTTTGAAACAGCAACATAAGCCGTATTTTCGGGATGAATAGCGAAACGCACCGATCAATATCGTCTCTATCTGGCGACAATAATGCGCGAAGTTAAAATAACGATATGTTTATAAAGGATAAAAAATGTCGTTGTGCAGCGACGGCCGGAAGAGAATGCGCGCCATGGCCTGTTTTGGCAGCAAGGACTGCTACACTGAGGTCCTATGGGCAGGCTGGCGAAGGGTACAAAAAAATGCGGCGGTAATGCCGCCGCATTCAAGCTGGTCGCCCTGGAGGCGACCAATTACCGGGGGAGGAGGAGAGCCCGGTAGGAGGAAATGTTCAGTGTTTCAGGCTGGGTTTGAGGAACAAACGTTCCGTGATCTGTTCAATTTTTTTGCTAACCCATACGAAGCAGTCGACCAGCAATTCAGCGTCGCGCATTGCGCTTATCGCAACCTCGCGCTCGACCTCGGACATCGGAATGGCATTGATGCGGTCGTAAATAGTTGAGCCGATTTTAATTTCTAAAGATTTACGCATGTTGTTACTCCTTTTCTATCGCTGCGTTGCTAACCAAATCGTAAGATTCCAGTGCCATATAACTCAATGACTTCGACATCATTATAGACGGCATTCCCACTTTTTTGTTGCATCGCAACAGATGATATATTATCATTTTTCAATGTATTAAAACTAACTCGAAAATCATGACTCATCGCTTACCTCCATTAAACGCGCTAAAAGCATTCGAGGCTGCGGCACGCCATTTGAGCGTCAAGAAGGCGGCAATCGAGCTCAATGTGACACCGGCGGCAGTCAGCCACCAGATCCGGACACTTGAGGAATACCTCAATGTCCAGCTGTTCCATCGCTATAACCGGGCGCTGGAGCTGACCGATGCGGCGCGGGCGTCGCTGCCCAAGATGCGCGAAGGTTTCGACTGCCTGGCGCAGGCGGTGGAGCGGTTGCGGACGCACCAGAGCCCGGGGATGCTGACGGTCAGTGCCGCGCCTTCTTTTGCGGCACGCTGGCTGATGCCGCGCCTGCACCGTTTCCTGGTCGCGCATCCCGAAATCGACGTGCGGCTTTCGGCGCGCATGCGGCGGGTCAGCATCGATGGCAAAGGCGATGTCGCCGAGCGCGCGACGCTCGAGGGCTGGCTCGATGATTCCGACGTGGCGATTCTCTATGGCCGCGGCCACTATCCGGGGCTGCGCGTCAACAAACTGTTTGACCTGACGGTGACGCCGATTTGCAGCCCCAAGCTTCTTGAAGGCGAGCATGCGCTCAAAACGCCTGCCGACCTGAGGCATCACATGCTGTTGCATGATGATACCGGCGACCTGTATGACGGCGAGTCGTTCTGGGGAGTATGGCTCAAGGCTGCCAATATGAGCGGGGTTGACGCCAAACACGGCCCGCACTTCAGCCATGCAGTACTGGCTTTCGAAGCGGCGTTGGACGGCGTGGGCGTGCTCGCATCGATGCCAGTGCTGGCGCACGAGGATATCGTCGCGGGGCGCCTCGTAACGCCGTTCGACTTACGTGTGCCGCTGGCTTCCGCCTATTACCTGGTGTGCGAGGAAAACATCGCGACGCGGCCGGCGGTGGCGGTATTCACCAACTGGCTGATCGGGGAGGCGGCGCGCGACGCCAAGCCCGGCGCGTCGTAGCGCGGAGCAGGGGTAAAGTTCAGACAGGCCCGGGTGACGGCGCGCGGATGATCTGGCGCTCGTTGATCGGCCAGTTGATGAGCGCAGCAGCGATTCCCATTGCTATGGTAAGCATCCACATCAGCCTGTACGAGCCGGTGGTATCGAACAGATATGCCGCTATCCAGACGCCGAGAAAACTGCCAACCTGGTGAAACAGGAAGGCAATGCCGCTGAGCGTGGAGAGGTAGCGGGGGCCGAAGATGTGGGCGATCAGTCCGCTCGTAACCGGCACCGTTCCCAGCCACAGGAATCCGATGGTGGCGCTGAAAAGGTATACGGTGAATGCGGAAACCGGGACCGAAATGAAAATGGCGATTACCACCGCGCGCGCGAAGTAGAGCACCGAGAGCACGTATTTTTTGGTATAGCGGTTGCCCAGCCAGCCCCAGAGATAGGTGCCGAAGATGTTGAACAATCCGATGAGCGCCAGCGCCATCATGCCGGTCTCGGGCGTCATGCGCTGGTCCACCAGGAACGCCGGGAAGTGCACCGAGATGAACATGAGCTGGAAGCCGCATACGAAATAGCCCGAGCACAGCAACACATAGCCGCTGTGGCCGAGCGCTTCGCGCAGCGCCTCGGAGACGGACTGCCGGCGGGATTCCGGTGCCGGTTTTTTTCTGTTCTCCACCAATGCCGTCGACAGCGGCAGGATCAGCATGATGGTTACCGCGCAGATGAGCAGCGCGTTGTGCCAGCCGATGTGGCTGATCAGGGTTTGCCCATAGGGCAGCATCACAAACTGTCCGAAGGATCCGGCTGAACCGACGATGCCGAGCGCCAGCGTGCGTTTTTCAGGCGGAAACGCGCGCCCCACCACCCCGAACACGATGCTGAAGCCGCTGCACGAAAGACCAACGCCTACCAGAAGCCCCGCGCTCAGGCTGAATTCCCAGCCGGTCCCGGAAAACGCCATCAGCACCAGCCCGAGCCCGTAAAGGAGGGTGCCGCCGATCAGTGCCCGTGCCGCGCCGTACTTGTCGGCGATCATGCCCGCGAAAGGCGTGGCGAGCCCGTACACCAGGTTCTGGATCGCAAGGGCGATGGCGAAGGTTTGCCGGCTCCAGCCAAGGTCGGCGGTCATCGGCTGCAAATAAAGTCCGAAGCTGTGCCGTGTGCCGAGCGAAAGGGTAAGTATGATGCCGCCGCAAAGCAGCATGACGGCCGGGGTGCGCCAGCTGGAATGGCTCATGTAAGTGATCTCGTTTCTGATGTCCGCATTTTAGCGTATTCGGCGGTGGCCACGGGGCGGCGGAAAGGCTGCTGTAAAATAGTCCATGCCCTGTTTCAGGATGTAGCGCAGCCTGGTAGCGCGCCACGCTTGGGACGTAGAGGTCGTGAGTTCGAATCTCACCATCCTGACCATTGCCTGACAATGGGTCGCGGCAGGCAGCCGATGTACAGGCCGTCTCATTGCCCGTTACCTCTTTCATGCCGGCAAAAC
This sequence comes from Gammaproteobacteria bacterium, assembly GCA_036381555.1. Lineage (GTDB taxonomy): Bacteria > Pseudomonadota > Gammaproteobacteria > HTCC5015 > HTCC5015 > DASVCP01. The sequence continues at coordinate 393 of DASVCP010000064.1, read as the reverse complement.
AAATCATCAGGCAAATCCCGCATTTTCGCCGGTACTTTGCCTGGATGGCATTGGCAGCACGCTGCAGCTCGTCGAGCTGTCGCAGGAACAAAAACCTGATCAGGGGAATGCTGTTGGCATGCCGGGCTGTCGACGAGGTAATGGGGAACCGGGCGCCTGGTTGAAATGGCACATGCGTCGCAGCAGATCTGGCGCAGGAAAGGCCGGCGCAACAGCTTTGCCCAGTCTTGAAAAAGAGCTTGACAATAGTTTTGTTGCTAACTATATTTAGGAAAAATAAATCGAATCGCGCCCACTGGTCGAACACCAAAACCAGCTCAGCAACCGACCTGTAGGCAACTGCGAGGAGCGTCCGAGGAGGACTGCCTGCATTTTGAACGATAAGTGTGGGTA
>DASVCP010000063.1:0-8271 GCA_036381555.1 Gammaproteobacteria bacterium | reverse complement strand
CGTCGCCGACGTACACGCATGCTTCCGGCGGTTTTTGCATAAGCTTGCAGGCATGCAACAGAGGATCAGGATAGGGTTTGCGCCTGGGTAGCGTGTCGCCACTGACGATGCAGGCGCATCGGGCATGCAAATCAAGCCGGCGCAGCAGAGGCTCGGTCAGCCAGGCGGGTTTGTTGGTGACCACTCCCCAGGGAGTTTTGTTTTCGTCCAATTCGTCCAACAGTCTGTCCAGGCCCTCGAACAGACGGGAATGCACACAGATAGCTTGCGAATATTTCTGCAGAAAAGCCTGTTGCAGTTCGCGCAGCCGGCTTTCGGTCAATTCATCGCCAAAAGCGAGTTCCACCAATGCGAGACTGCCCTTTGATACCACCGGGCGGATGTGTTCGAAAGGTAGCGTCCGGCACTGTTCCTGCTTGAGCAATCCGTTGAGCGCGGCGGCCATATCGGGTGCCGTATCGATCAGTGTGCCGTCCAGGTCGAACAACACGGCGGTAACGTTTTTCACAGCGGCTGGTAAGTTCGGTTGCAGTGCATGAGATAGTTGACGGTGACATCCCGGCTTAAGGCATGCCGGCCCTGCAGTGCGTCGTAGCGTATGCCACTGATATCCATGACTTCGAGTCCGACACGCCCTGCAGAGGTGGCCAATTCCGAGGGCTTGATGAATTTCTCGTAACTGTGGGTACCGCGAGGCAACAGCTTAAGCAGATATTCCGCGCCGACGATCGCCAGCAGAAAGGCTTTGGGATGACGATTGATCGTGGAAAAAAACACCTGACCGCCCGGTTTGCAAAGCCGGGCGCAAGCCGTGATGACGGCGGTTGGATCAGGTACATGCTCGAGCATTTCCATGCAACTGACAACGTCAAACAGCTCCCCGGCGCCGGACTTTGAAACTTGGGCGGCCAGCGTTTCCGCCGCGATGAGTTGATAGTCGATTTTCACCGAATTGGTCTGGGCATGCTCACGGGCGGCGGTTAACGCGTCTTCGGCCAGATCGATGCCGGTGACGTCGGCGCCTTTGGCAGCCATGCTTTCCGCAAGAATGCCGCCGCCGCAGCCCACATCAACAACGCGCTTGCCGGCTAAACCGCCGACCCTGCTTTCGATATACTGTAGCCTTACCGGGTTAATGGCGTGCAAAGGCTTGAATTCACCCTCCGGATCCCACCACTGGGCGGCCAGCCGGTTGAATTTCGCCAGTTCGGCGGCATCGGCGTTTTGTGAATTCATGAAATATTCCACATTAAATAAAAAGGAAAACATTTGCCACGGAACCCACGGAAAAACACGGAATTCAAAAAAAGTTCACCACAGAGGACACAGAGAGCACAGAGAAATTAAAAACCTAGTTAACCGCGAATGAACGCTAATATCTTTGTTAATTATTCGCGTTAATTCGCGGTTGCTTTTGTTTTTTCTTTATTTTCTCTCTGTGTAAATGCTGTTAATTTTTTCCGTGTTTTTCCGTGGATTCCGTGGCTATCTCTTTTCAGTCGCCGACAATCTTATCACGCCAGTGGCGGGCGGTTTCGATGAGTTGATCCTGATCCAGGCCGGTCAGTTCGCCTTGTTTCAGCAACTGTTTACCGGCAATCCAGACATCGCTGACTTGAGATGAATCGGCAGAATAAACGATTTGGGAAACGGGATCATAAACCGGTTGGGTTTTGAGCGAGTCGAGGTCGATGGCGATGATATCGGCGTATTTGCCCGCCTCGAGGCTGCCGATGCGCTCAGCCAGCCCCAGGGCAATCGCGCCGTTGAGCGTCGCCATTTTCAATGCCTTGAATGCCGGCAATGCCGAAGCATCGCCGGCCACGTTTTTCGCGAGCAGCGCGGCGCTGCGCATTTCGCCGATCATGTCCAGATCGTTGTTGCTGGCGGCGCCGTCTGTGCCCAGTGCTACGTTGACGCCAGCGTCCAGCAGCGTCTGCACCGGGCAAAAGCCGCTGGCGAGTTTCATATTGGATTCGGGGCAGTGAATGACGTGGGCGCCGTGTTCGGCGAGCCGGTGAATTTCTTCCTCGTTCAACTGGGTCATATGCACGGCCATCAGGGAAGGTGAGACCAGGCCCAACGATTCGAGCCGCGCCAACGGCCGCCTGCCATCGTTCTGTTCCGCTTGCGCCACTTCAAACGCGGTTTCATGTACGTGGCTCATGACGGGAATATCCAGCTCATCGGCAAGCACCCGGACACGCGACAGAGGGCCGTCGGAAACGGTGTAGGGCGCGTGAGGGGCGAACATCGTGGTGACCAGGGGATCGTTGAGCAACTGGTCGTGCAGTTCAAGTCCTTTACTGATGTATTCGTCGGCATCGGCCGCCCAGACCGTGGGAAAATCCAGCACGATCAAGCCGACACATGCCCTTATGCCCGTCCGTTGCGCGGTTTTGGCGATTTGGTCCGGAAAAAAATACATGTCCGCGAAACAGGTGGTGCCGCTGCGAAGCATTTCGGCAATGGCCAGAAGCGCTCCGTCCTCGACAAAGTTTTCGTCCACCCAGCGGCCCTCGGCAGGCCAGATACGCTTCTGCAGCCAGTCCATCAGCGGCATATCGTCCGCCATTCCGCGGAAAAGGCTCATGGGCGAATGGGTGTGGGCGTTGATAAAACCGGGTAACAGGGCATGCTGCGGCAGTTCAACGGTATGCGAGGCTCGATAACGGATTTCAGCCTCGCCGGCGGGCAGTACATCAATGATGCGGCCGGCGTGGATGGCTACGGCATGGTCGTCGAGTACGGTGTTTTCCGGTACGACGGGAATCAGCCAGCGGCCTTTGATCAGGGTATCTATGGGTTGCATAAGGTGGGAAACATACAAGGATGCGGTGCGGGCGGCAAGCATTGCGCGGGTTTTAAAGTCGGTTTCGGTGTAAGCGCCAAGCCAGGTTGTGATTTCCTGTCTTGAATGGAGGCTGGCGCACGAATAGGGGATTGAAGCGGCTGCTTCCTCGGGGGCAATAGACAAGTTTGCAAAAAGCACGTATTGTCCAGAATTGACAAAAAGACACCGGTGTCATTTGAGCTTTTAAGGCCTCAATAATTTTTTTCTGAGCTGATTGACACCGGTGTCAATCAGTGCTGTGATTTCTTCCGATACGAAAACAGCTGTACAAGGCGCAGTTAAGGCCTGTTTTCGTAGTTCTATCTTTAATTCCTTTATTTGGAGGGGAAATACACATGGTACGCAAACTTTGTATGGGTTTGAGTTTAATTCTGGCTGCCTGCAGCATGAACGTTTTCGCTGCGACGGACTACCCCAGCGGGTATACCAAGTGCACAAAAGAAGGGCAGACCTGTTCGTTCAGTGGGACACGTTCGGTGGCCTACGGCAAGTCCGGAACTTTTGTTTATGCCACGCTCACCGGTCCGATCACCTGTTCGGGTTCGCTTTTTCCGTCCATCAACGTGGACAATCCTCGCTACTGTTCCTACGCTAATACCACCAGCGGTTCCAGTTCCTCATCCTCGGGCGGTGACTCGTCTTCATCAAGCAGCAGTGGTGGCGTGAGTGTCAGCCTGAGCGCCTCGCCGGGCAATGGCTCGGTATCGCTGAGCTGGTCGGTCTCCGGTTCGATTAACGCTCAGGAAGTTTATCGGGACACCGATTCCAATCCCAGCGGCCGGGTGCGCATCGCCAGCCTGAGCAGTGGCGCGCGCAGCTATACCGCCAGCGGCTTGTCGAACGGCACGACCTATTACTTCTGGATTAAGGCGCGTCGCAGCAGCGACAATGTCTGGATCAACTCCAATGCGGCTTCAGCGACGCCGAGCGGCGGTTCCACATCCTCTTCTTCTGGCGGCGGCAGTTCCACTTCGTCCTCAAGCGGCGGCATCACCGGGTCTTCCTGTAACGGCGGCAGCACGACCACGGTGACGACCACGATTCGCGTTGAAGACGGCGGTACCTTCGACGGCGGCTGCCGCACCTATAACGGCGGTGGAGACCTGGGCGACGGCAGTCAGGATGAAGGGCAGGATCCGCTCTTCCGTGTCGGTCCGGGCGTGATTCGCAACGTCTACATCGGCAGCAACGGTGCAGACGGTATTCATAGCCGCAATGGCGGCGACGTGGATAACATCCACTGGTCCGATGTCGGCGAGGATGCGATGACGATCAAGGATCCGACCAACGGCGCGACTGTGACGGCCAACAATCTCGAAGGTTACGATTCGGCCGATAAGTTTCTGCAGGCCAACGACGATGCGACCTGGTCGGTGAACAATTGCATCGTGAAACGGGCCGGCAAGTTCCTGCGGCAGAACGGCGACACAACCTTCCCGCTGCACATGAATGTCAGCAACTGCGATATTGCCGACATGAATGAAGGGATTTTCCGCAGCGACAGCCCGAACAGCACGGCACGGATCACCAACAGCCGTTTGCATAACGCCGGAGATATTTGTATCGGCGACTGGGCAAGCTGTACTTCGTCCGGGATTACCAACTACTGATAACCCGGCAAACCATTTCCCAGGCCGGAAGGCAACCTCAGGTTCCGGGAGATGAAGGCCAAACAAAATTGACTGATACGCATGGCTGAGAAGCCATGCGTATCATTCTTTTATTCGTTCGCTTTGAATTTTACACTCTTGCTTCTGTCATGGTCCTCTGGAACCTCAATTTGGTAAACCGCTGTTTATATGAGAGCCGTTTTGAGAGAGAATATCAGCACTGTTTGCCGGGACAGAGGTGATGTGGTTATCTTGATTTCCGTCGAGTGGAAATCAAGAAAAGCGGAGGGAGTGGAAAGTGTATAAGCAGATCTTTATTTTTACTTCGGTCCTTGTCATGCTGATTGTCGGCGGCGCACGTCTTTATTCCCGGAATACTGAGATCAGTCGCGAGATAGCTTCAATAACCCGGGAATGCGAACAAAAGGCCGCGGAGCTGGAAGCCGGATTTCAGTCTGAAATTGACGATTTGAGGCAGTATATAATGGCTTACTATAAAAAGGACGCAGAGGCCAAGCCAGAAGAAAGACGCCGTTTCGATCAACTTGCTTCGCATGGACATCGCGTTCGGGCGATCAGCCAAAAGTATGATTTTCTGCTTGAAACCGCGTTGATCAGCGAAACGGAAAAGAAACAGCTTCTGAAGCTGTTGTTGGAAAGAGAGCGGTTGGTAAACTTGATAGAGATCGCCGAAAAAGAATCCGGTTCGGATCTCAATCTTCAACGGCTGCAAACCGATCTCGATAATGTTGAATCGCAAATACAAGTGCTACTGCAGGACCCGCTTGATTATCAAAGATATGAAGTGCTGCGGCAAAGAGAGCTTTAGAAATGAAGTCTGACATGCTTAACAAGCCTAAAATAATTTTCGCCCTGATCGGATTTTTACTGAGCATTAATCTGGTCTATTTGTTCCATCAGAATACGGTACTCAAAAAAGAGCTTGTCAATGTCGGGCGCCAGTGCCGGGAACGCCTGGCGCAATTGGAGAAAGATTATCAGGCGGAACTCTCGGAATGGCAGCAGTATCTGCTGACCCACGCTAATTCCATCGACAACAAAAAGTCAACGGCTGCCGAAGAGGCCGGCCAGGCGAACGATCCGAAACCGGCGCTGGAACGCCATGATGAAAGCCTGGAAGAGATCGTGACACGAAAATACCGTTTTTTGTTCAGCCACCTTGATGAGACCATTAAAGAAGAGCTTCGGAGGTTGCTGCTGGAAAGGGAACGACTGGTGTTACAGATACGCGATGCCAGGGAATACGAGGAAATCGGCAGTGTCACCAATATCGAGTTACTGGAGCTGGAGCTGGCCGATATCGACGCTCGGATTGAAGAACTGCTGGATCAGGAAAACAGAACCCGGTACGTTCTTTTGAAAGATTCGGACAATGAACAGCATCATTTCACCCAATTTACGTTGGGTATAAACGGTTTGTTTCCTCTTACAGCCGAACAACAGGAAACAGTGCTGTTTTCGAGGCTGCGGCATAAAGCAGTGTATGAAGCGGCGCTTCGAGATTCGGGTATTAATGCCGACTATCCGTTAACGCAGGAGCAGCGTGAGCAGTTGTATTCAACCCTGGAAATGGCCTTGCAGCGGTATAAGCATGGTTTCCTCCAGGAAATTCGGCAGCATCTGGATGCCAGCAACTTTCCGTTTGATCAGTACACTCTGGTGGAAAATTATACGAACACGGAGTTTCAGGAAATGCTGGATCAGCTACGTAAAAAAATCGACAAACGCGGCTCATCATCCGGTTAAACAGTGCCATACGCTGAAGAAGCAGGTACCGGAATAGGGTTTTAACCGGGTCATAGGCAGCTAGTGGGAATACGTAAAAAAGACCGACTGTTTGCTTTTTAGGATTGACACCGGTATCAGGTGTTGTAAAGTGACTCCCGCTCCGTTGAGTGTGAGCGCACATATCGCACATCAGCAGCACACGCAAACGGGATTGCCTTTTGTAAACCCGTTTCAGCATCAATCAATAATGCTTCAATCGAGGAGGGGAAATACATGTTACATAGGATAAGTTTGTGTTTTGGATTGCTTTTGGCCGTTTGCGCTACGAGCGCATTCGGGGCCGTTACTTGTGAAGTGACCAATGCCAACGACTGGGGCTCCGGTTATCAGATGGACGTGACCGTGACCAACACCGGGCCGGGTTCCATCAGCGGCTGGACGATTCAGCTGGCTTTCGGTGAGCCGGCCAACGTTACCAGCAGCTGGAATGTCACCGCGTCGGGCGGTAATACCGCTACGCCGTCGTTCACCAACTGCTGCAGTTGGAACGGCAATCTGGCGGCGGGCCAGAGCACCATGTTCGGTTTTCAGGGCAACCATGACGGTAGCCTCCAAATGCCGAGTTGCATCGGTGATGGCGGCTCGTCCAGCGGCGGTTCGTCGAGTTCCAGTTCTTCGTCCAGTTCCAGCAGCAGTTCGTCATCAAGCTCCAGCAGCAGTTCGAGCAGCTCATCGAGCAGCAGTACATCGGGCGGCGGTTCAATCACCATTCAGGAGAATGCACTCGGTTTCTGCGGAGTAGACGGTACGGTAGACAGCGACAACGGCGGTTTCACCGGTAGCGGTTTTGCCAACACCGACAATGAGTCCGGCACCAGCGTCGACTGGAGCGTAAGTGTTCCTTCGGGCGGCAACTATTTGTTGGAATGGCGTTATGCCAACGGTTCGAGCAGCAGGCCAGCCAATGTGCAGGTCAATGGCGGCACGGTTACCAATGTGGATTTTCCCTCGACCGGTTCATGGACGAGTTGGACAGTGGTGAGCGCGAACGTCTTTTTGAACTCCGGTACAAACAGTATCAGCCTGGTGGCCACCACCAGCGGCGGTCTGGCGAACATTGATTCACAGACGGTGACCGGTAATTCGCCGCAAGCGGCCAGTTGCGGCGGCAGCAGCAGTTCGTCGAGTTCAAGTTCGTCTTCTTCGAGTTCGAGCTCGTCGTCAAGCAGCGGCAGCGGCACCATCACCGGATCTTCCTGCAGTGGCGGCAGTCCGACGACGGTCACCGTCAGCATTCGTGTTGAAGACGGCGGTACGTTCGACGGCGGCTGCCGCACGTATACCGGCGGCGGCGATCTGGGTGACGGCGGTCAGTCCGAAGGGCAGGACCCGATTTTCCGCGTCGGCCCGGGACTGGTTCGTAACGTCTATATCGGCAGCAACGGCGCCGACGGTATTCACAGCCGCAACGGCGGTGACGTCGACAACATCCATTGGTCGGATGTCGGCGAAGATGCGATGACGATCAAGGATCCGACCGAGGGTGCCACGGTGACGGCAAACAATATCGAAGGCTACGACTCGGCCGACAAGTTCCTGCAGGCCAACGACGATGCCACCTGGTCGGTAAACAACTGTATCGTGGCGCGGGCCGGCAAGTTCCTGCGGCAGAATGGCGGCACGACCTTCCCGTTGCACATGAATGTTACCAATTGTGACATTGCTGACATGGGCGAAGGTATTTTCCGTACAGACAGCCCGAACAGCACGGCGCGTATCACCAACAGCCGCCTGCATAATGCCGGTGATATCTGCATTGGCGAGTGGCAAAGCTGTACCTCGTCCGGCATCACCAACTACTGATAATCCGGAAGAAGTGTTTATCTCAACCGGGGGTGTAAAAACCCCCGGTTTTTTTATGTCAAAAGCATAGCCACGGAACCCACGGAAAAACACGGAAAAAATCAAAAGCATTAGCCACAGAGAACACTTCCGTCGCCCGGTCGTACCAACTGTGGTTAATATTTTTTAATTCCGTGTTTTTCCGTGGATTCCGTG
>DASVCP010000062.1:0-2314 GCA_036381555.1 Gammaproteobacteria bacterium | reverse complement strand
GCAGATATCGTCGGCATCGGAGACACCGTCTCCGTCCGCATCGCGCTGGTAGGCCGCGCAGCCGTTGGCGTCGACCACGAATGCGTTCAGCGTATCCGGGCAAAGGTCGAGGTTGTCGGTCACGCCGTCGTTGTCACTGTCGCGCTGCGAGGCCGAACAGCCATTGACATCGGCCGCCTCGCCCGCCGGCGTATCCGGACATTGATCCTGGTTGTCCGGCACGCCGTCACCGTCGTTGTCATCCTGGATACGAAAGTCGATTTGCGCGCCGGCGACATTGCCGGCCAGGTCGGCAATGCCGGCCTGTAAGTGAATATCGCCGCGCGGCAGATCGCTGTCCGGCGTGCAGGTCACGGCGTCATTGTTCAGTTCGCATTGCCCGGGGAACGGCTGGCCGTTAACGATCAGGGCCAAACTGGCGGTATTGAGTATCAGGTTATCAGCCACGGTTAATTCAATGACGGGCCGTAAGGTGGGCAGCTCGGTATCCGGCGCGGGCGCGGTGATTTGGATAACCGGCGGGGTGGTATCAATGTTCAGGCTGTGACTTTGGCCGGCGCCGTTGCCGGCAATGTCTTCGGCCGTGACCGTGATGACGAGGTTCTGACCGTCGCCGCTGACGGTTTGCGCGGCGGGACAGCTTTGAACGCCGCTCAATGCGTCATTGCAGGTGAAGCTCAGCGTAACGGCTTGGCTGTACCAGCCCGCACTGTTGGGCTGTGCCGAGAACTGGGTTGTAATGGTCGGTGGCGTTTGGTCAAGGTTGACCGTCAGTGTCTTTTCAGCCGTGTTGCCGGCGATATCGCGACCGCTGCCGCTGGCGGTTTGGCCGGCGCCTTCATGGGTTAAAGTGACAGGGGCACTGCAATCGGCCATGCCACTCAACACGTCCTGGCAATCAAAACCCACCGTCACTGTCGAGCTGTTCCAACCGGCTTGGTTGGCGGGCGGGTTGGGCTGCGGGTTAATCGTGGGCGGTGTTTTATCGATATTCAGCGTGACCGACGCCGTCGCTTCGTTGCCCGCCTGGTCGCGGGCTGTGCCGCTGATCGTCTGGTTGGCGCCTTCGCTGCCGGCGACAATCGCATCCGGGCATACGGCAATGCCGCTGGCCACGTCGCTGCACTGGAAGCTGACGGTCACATCGCTGCTGTACCAGCCGGCGGCGTTAGCGGCGGGTTCGACATGCGCGGAAATGAGCGGCGCATCGTTATCCACGCCAATGATTTCCAGGGTAATCACCCCGCCGGGCTTGCCGCGCAGTTCGGCCGTAAGTTCATTGGCGTTTTGTAAAGTAACCGATCGGGTTAAAAACGTGACATTTTTGTTGAAATCGCCGGGGGTGAACAATGTTGACCCGTTGAGCATAATCACCGCCGAACTTACCGTCTCACCAGCCCCCTGCCCCCCGTTGTAAAGGTTGACGGTATAAACTGAGGCAGTATCGTTGGCGGGAAACGTAACCGATTCAGCCACGGGGGCGCCCGTGCTGCGCCGGAACTCCTGGAGTGATAACAAAGTATATGTGCCAGCTTTTGCACCCGCACCGGTCAATGCAAGCAATAAACCCAGAATATAAAGCCCTTTCTTATGCATGCCCACTCGCTTTCGATATAATCGTTAAATCTGTACTTTCAAAACCTCGGTTTTCAGAGCTACTATTTATTTTAGGAGTCCGCCGAAAAAGTTTCGGAATAAAACTCCGACCACTGCACGCTTTGTTTCCAAATCGACTGCTGAAGTGGGGGCGCCCTAGTGAATACCTAACAGCATTTGCCCGGCTTGTTGTATGGGATTCTACCTCTTATTAACCGATAAGCAAGTTTAAAGCATTATTTTTTGAAGTTTACTTTTCATAAGCAAACTATAAAAAGCTTCACAACTATATGAATAGTATAGGGTTTGAGAAAATCACGTTATACTGATTCTAAATACCTGATATAGCCATCGTGCAGCCGAAAAAGCGTTCTCTGGCCAGACAGAATTCAATGAAAAATATTGATACGCATTCCAAAGTCTTTCTGGCTTCACTGTGCCTGTTTATAGCGGTGCTGCTGTTGACACCGAGTAAACCGGGAACCTACCGGGAGATCGAAGCCCGCAATGCCGAAAATCGTTCTGCGACAACCGACATTAGCTTTAAAGATAAAACCATCGAAGCCGGCTTGACCGGGCAGCATATACAAGGCGGACACGCACTGGCCGGTCTTGACGAAACGCTCGGTGGCGGTGCGTGCGCCTTGGATTACGACAATGACGGCTGGACAGATCTGTTCCTGGTTGCCGGCGGCGGCGAAAATCATTTTTACGGACG
>DASVCP010000061.1:0-12560 GCA_036381555.1 Gammaproteobacteria bacterium | reverse complement strand
TTGGCGATCCTGATACCCTGGGAGATATTGCTGCGATCGGCGCTGCTGGTGGTTTCCACCCAACCATTCGCGTTTTTATCCCAATAACCGGTGTACTTGCCATCGGGGGTCTGATAGGCCATGGAGATACGACCCACCCTGAGTATATTGACCTTCAGGTCCACCCCCTCGATATTGCGGATACCGCTGTAGGCTTCGATGGTATTGCCATACTCATTCTCAATCTGGTAAGCCTGAATCACAGCCCGGAACTTCTCGGCGATACTGATATTGGAATCGTCCATCAGCTGCTCAAGGCGGGCAACTCGGCTCTCGCGCTCATCCTTTAAAAAAGGCATGTCCAGCGCAACGAACTGTTTCAAACCTTCAATCATGCGCAACATCAACGGCACAATCTGCCGCTGGGTGACGGCAACATTTTCAATGGTGGTTTTGATACGCTCCATCTCGGTGCGCTGATTCAGGATCTGCTTGTTAAGTTGCTGGTTATAGATTTTCAGTCCCTCGATTTCCTTGATCACCGCCTTATATTCGTTATACAGGGCGCGGCGCTCGTCGTTGAGCTGGTCGATTCTCTCCTGGGAAGCCTGGGCAACTTTAAGCTTGCTTCTGCTCACATCGATCAATGTATCGACCTCGGCCGCGTATGCGGAGCCGAACAGCAAAGCGCTCACTATAATTCCGGCGAGCGAGGCAAAACTTATCCGAAGCCTGGTATCGCTCTTCGAATAGCAGGACTTGAGCGTCATAACTCACTATCTCCCGTCAAATTGTTAGGTCGCATTGATGGACCGCCACCGGACGAACAGCGGTACGTCAAAATTGAAGGGCCGCATAATAGCATAGGATTAAGAATTTGCACTACTTTCCGCACAAACCACCTTATATGCGATGTTCGACTGTGCACGGGAAATAGCCTTATTTTGCGCCTGTTTGGGCTGCTTCGAACCGCCAACGTTCCCGGCGTTGCCCCCGGCCCAAACCATGCTCATCGACATCCCGAATCAGGATGCCCCGCATGCGCTTTTAATTTGACAATGGCGGGATGTGGTGTTATCGCACGATGTGAATCCTTGGCCTGGTGAACATCCGAAGTGACGATAACTGGACTGGTCTTACACAAAAAAAGAAAGCCTGTTTGCGACCCGCCAACAGGCTTTACCCCCCTTACTATGGTGCACTCGGTATCCATGATTTTATTGCTGTCAGATACCACACCGCGTTTACAGCATTAGACGAATGAGATAGCGGTTTTGGGAACAGTTATGGAAATTTTTTCCACCTTTACCGGTCCGGCGCGAATGGAGTTCACAAGCCATTGTTTTTAAAAGAAAACTACCAATACCGTTTAAAACTGAATCCAAACAATCGCGGCGGCGCCAATTTTCGGGCAAAGGCTCCTTGGGCAGCCGATATTCCGGGGGAGCTCGACTGAAAATAAGCTTCGTCGGTCACGTTACGGATCCAGGCACTGATTTCCCAGTTTCCCCGGTTGGGTAAGTAATCAAACCAGAGGTTATAACTCCGGAAGCTTGGCCAGGCCTCCTCGACACCGAGACCGGCCGCTTCTTCGCTGTACAGCAAGTCTGTCCGCAGTGAATAAAAGCCGTGACTGGTCTCGGGAAAGTAATAAATCCCCGACAAGTTTAGAGTGGCGTCGGGAATTCTGGGAACTCGATCGCCCTTTTTATCCAAAGATTCATCGTTTAGCGGCAACTCGAAATCATCAAATCGGGCTCCGATTACCGACAAACCCATGCTCAGTTTAAGGCTGGGGCTTGGCCTTGCCTGTACTTCCAACTCCAAACCGTCAATTTCCGTTTTCTCAGCGTTGACCACAAATTCTTTACCATAAAGATCCTCGCCGCTGATTTGAAGGTCGTGATACTTTGCGGAAAACATTGCCAGGTTCACTTTCATGCGTTTGGCGAACAGCTGCGAATACAGACCAACTTCCAGGTTTTCAACACGGACGGGGGCAAACCGTCCGGCCATGGACCTGCTACCCGGGGTCCCGATGAATCCGCCCGCCTTAAAGCCTGTCGTTACACTGGCATAAACTGAAGTATCCGGACTGTAATCAAAGTTGATAGCGATTTTGGGTGTCAGGCGCCGCCAGTCCCGCTGCTGGCGCAACGCGAAATCTTCCTGAAGATACGGATTATCCAATTCCGGCATGGTGGTATCGGCGGCCAGCGTCAGCGCATCGAAATCCGCTATATACCTGAGCCCTGAAACCACTCGCAGACGGTCATTCAGCCAATAGGTTATCTGACCGAACGCGGCGTAAGACTTGCTTTGCAAATCCTGCCGCCACCGGTTTATGCCGGCATTCAATCCGGGGGCAAAATAAACTTTCTCAGCATCCGCGATTTCTTTTAAAAAATACACGCCTCCAAGCCAGTCGACATCTCCCGCGACAGCTTTGCCTTTCCGTGACAACGATACAAACCTGGCTTCGAACGACTCCAGTCTGGACGATTCAAATATTTCCTCGGTAACCAGTTCATCCCTCGACTGATCCAGATCGTATCTTCCTCCCAACTCGTGTCGCCTACGCCCGAAGATGAAAGAAGCACGATAAGCATCGGCGGTGTAATTGGCTCGAACCATTCCCCCCCAAATATCCAGAAACTCGCCGGTGGAAGCATTAACGTCGGCTGAACGCAACGGATCGCTGCCGGGAAGCAGTGGCAGGCCGGGAGCAAACTGGAAGGGTTCAGCCGGGCCCAGGCTGTATAAGACGCTGGCATGGTCGGTTTGTTCGGCGTCGACGCTGGCCAGCCACTCCAACCGATCCGAAGCGGCAATCCGGAAATTGGCCCGGGCTGCCGAACTGTTCACCTCGTTGCCATCCGGCTCACCGGGATTCCGATTCGCCATTACGGGATCACGATCAAAGGAGGCGACTGCCAGCTGAGCCGTAAAATTCCGGGCAAGGCCGCCACCCACGGTAACGATGTGGTTGAGCTGGCCTTTATTGCCCGCATCCAAAAGATAGCGCCCTTCCAGGCTTTCGGGCGGTCGTTGGGTAATGTAATTCAGCGCCCCTCCTATCGCATCATGACTGTAAAGCGTCGCCTGGGGTCCGCGTAACACCTCGACACGCTCCAGCTCATATAACGCCATATTGGCCGGTCCCTGCCGGGGAATATACACATCATCAATGTATACACCCACGCCGGACCGTGTCATTAAACTCCCGCTGCTGACACCGATACCGCGAATACTGAATTCCGTATTGCCGATTTGGGCGCCTCCAACGGTCAGGCCGGGAACAAACTCCTGCAACTGATCGGCTTTGGTAATGCCTCGGGATTCAAGATCCTCACCGGTCAGGGTGGCTACGGAAATTGAAATGTCCCGCAATGTCTCCCGCCGCTCCTCGGCGGTGACAAACAACTGCTCCATTTCCCTATCCTCAGACCGACGCCGCCGCCCGGCTTGTGATTCCGATGCCACGACTTCCGCCCGAATAGTTACGGTGGTCGGGCCGATAAATTCGTACTCAAGACCGGTACCCTTTAACAGTATGTCGAGCACCTGGGAGGGGCTGTAGGCTCCCTTAATCTTGCGGGAAACCCGGCCTTCGGCCAGATAGCCGGGCATGACGATTTGAATATCCGCCTGATAGGAAAAATCAAGCAACGCGGCGCTCAACGACTGGCGCCTGATATCAAAGTCCTGCCGATTTTCAGCGGCCGCTGAAAAAGAAATAAACCCCGTCAACGGCGCGAGTAACAATAAAATACAGCGCCAGCAGTTGACCGTGTTTGCCTCACCACGCATTCGTGTTCACCAAATAAAAACGCTGGATATGAGCAGACCGTCACTCTAATGATTTATCGATGCCAATATGAAAGCGGCCATCAAAAACCGCATAAGACCTTGGTTCAGCGGGGGTCAATATCAGGATTTCAGCAGCAGTATCTGCTTATCGGTTTCGATCACTTTAATGGGAAAAGCCCGCTGTAACCCCTGGACCCATTCGCCGATCTCCCCGCTAAAAACCGTACCGGTGTAGGTGAGCACACCCAGAGACTTGTCACCCAACACTAATTTACGATGTGTATAACGATTTACATCCTGCAGAACCGCATCCAACGATTCGTTTACATACGACAAACGCCCATCGCGCCACGCGGTGGCCCGTTCGGGTAGTTTGCCGTTTTTAACCGCCTGCCACTGTCCGGCATCGTCATATGTCAACTGCTGATCATGCTCAAGGCGCGCCTCATGAAAAACTTTGGTTTCCCGTATGGCGGCATGCTCGCTTTCCGACTTTTCATTGAGAAACGCTTTCCGGGTAATCCTGACAACCCCTTCGACGACGCTGACCGTCACGGAATCATCGCGCTTGTTGATATTAAACGCGGTCCCGACGGCCTGCACCTGGCCCCCACCCACTGAAACGATAAAGGGCCTGCCGGCATCTTTGGCGACTTCAAAAAACGCCTCGCCACGCTTCAATACGATCTCGCGGCTCGACTCCGTAAATCTCACGGCAACATGGGAATTGGCGCCCACCGTCAAAGCTGAACCATCCTCCAGCAATTCATGCCGTAACTCGGCAATACCGGTCACGTAATCCTCGTGAGCACGGCCAAAAAAGTGGCCATGCATCTGAGACACGATTAACGTCAAAACAAAAGCGGCGGCGCAGGCGGCAGCGACAGCGGGCCTGGACCATTTCCGCGATGAAGCCGTTGATATCCGCCTGGATTTTTTCCCCGCCTGACCCAGCAAAAATTCCCCGGTCTTTAAGTGCCGGGGTTCGGCGGCAGGCGGCCTCCAATCATCCAGTAATGGATTGTGATCGGGTAACGGCAGGGAATAAGAACCGTCGTACGTGTCAACGTACAACTCTGAATCCGTCGGCCAAGGCATATCGAAAACATCAATACCGTCACAGCTATGCCATAAGGATTCGATTTTTTCGTAAGCACGCCGATGACTTTCACTGTTGGCGCACCAGCGTTGGAACACTTCCATCCGCTCGGGGTCCACCTTATGTTCATGCAGCCAGGTAAACCAACGCGCCGCTTGCTGTAAAAGTAACGTATCCTTGTCCTGACTGTGCTTCATGATGAATGTTGCCCGCGCTGAAATCCGCCGCTCGACATCTCGCCCGAACACTGGTCCAGTCGCTGACGACAGTAACTCATTGCCCGTATGACGTATTTCCTCACCATGCTCTCGGTCACACCGAGTAATGCGGCGATTTCCTTGTAGTCGCGTTCTTCAAATTTATAGTACAGGAACGCCGAGCGGCACTTGGGAGGCAATTCGCTGATGAAAAGCCTGACCATGGCAACAGTCAGTTCATAGTCTGCCTGGGCATCAGGGGACAGCGCCGGACTGACAAGATCCTCGCCGGTAAACTCTCCGGCCTCGTCGTCGCCGCGAAGTTTGCGCTGTCTCAGGCAGTCAATGGCTATGTTATTGGCAACTTTAAAAATAAACGCCCTGGGATTATCGATATCCGTCGTATGGTTCTGCAACAGCCGTTCGTACGTCTGTTGCGCCACGTCATGCGCCTCCTGCGCCGAACCAAGCTTGCGTTTCAGGAAGTTGATCAACGCCTGATGCTGCTGGCGATAAAGCTCCGCCACCAAACTGGGCGACAAATCAGCCATACGGTTCCGCCTTTATGAATACGGGGACTTCCCCATTGTCACCAAGGCGGAAACAAATAACAAGCCCTTAAATCAACAATCGTCGGTTGGCCGGCCGGGCAAAATCACTGTTTTTGCGCTTGTACGTCCACCTGCACCAAAACCTCGTTGCTGATCCAGGTGGTCTCGGCCCAATCTCCCTTGCCGACGCCGAAATCCAGCCGCTTTAACGGCACTTCGGCAGTCAACCTGAATACAGCCTGCCCCTCCTGTCCGGTCTTTTCGGAAATTTCCAGGGTAAACGGGAACGGAATCTGCCGGGTTTGATCGCGTATCGTCAATTCTGCCTGGGCAAGATACCGGTTGCCCTCGCGGCGGGTAATCGATGTGGTTTTGAAACGCGCCTCCGGCCACCGCTTCACATCAAACAGGTCGGCCGACCTTAAAATCTGGTCCCGCTCCGAATCACCGGTCTCCACCGACGTCATATCCACGATCACATCTATACCGCTTTGCTCCAGTCTGTCCGGATCAAAACGAAAATCGGCCTGAAACTGACGAAACCCTCCGGTTTCGTCCGAACCCGCCTGAGCAAATTGAAACTCCAGTCGACTGGCCTCCGGCAGCAGGCTCCATGTAGCCACTTGCGTCTGCTCCGCGCCCGCCTGACTCCAGGACAGCAGTAACAGCAGCCCAAAAAAGAATCTCCTCATCCAAATGCCTCCATAGCTATTGTCGGCCAAACCGGGGCAACATCCGCCTGAGCACATCGTCTTTCAAAACAAAGTGATGCTTTAACGCCGCCGCAATGTGAACCGCCGCCACAACCAACAGAATAATGTTCAAAATCTCGTGCACCTCTTTGACAGGATCGATCAGGGATTTATCCGGCCCGACCAGGTCGGGAAACGTAAACACGCCGAAATAACTGACAGGAATTTTGGCCACCGAGGACATAATCCACCCCGACAAAGGAATGGCGAAAATCAACAGATAAAGCAGAAAATGCGAGAGATGCGCCAAACGCCGTTCGTAGGACTTGAGGGTGTCCGGCAACTTTGGCACGGGGTTCGCCCACCGCCATATCAACCGAAAGACCGCCAGCATCAGTATGGTCATGCCTACAGCCTTGTGATAGCCAATCATTTTTATTTTCGCCATACCCAGCGGCATGTCTTCAAAAATCTGCGCAAGCACATACTGGACAACTATCAAAGCCACAATCGCCCAATGGAAAAACTGGGCCACCGCCCCAAACCGGGCCTCCGTGTTACGTAGTTGCATGGCTTGAATCTCCTTATCAGAATCGAAATGCACGGACATACACACGCCCGGTGCACTATATACCCCGACCTTGCCAAGATCAAAACTTGGCAAACACCGCGGATCGCGCTATATTGAACGCCTATGTCAATCCGTATCAACAACACGCATTGTTCCAGCCGCTCCAGTGGTCGGGCGTCGTTGTCCCTGTCTCTCCTATCCCTGCTTCTGCTGCCCTGAGGGCAGATACTGTACGCCTGGCGAGGCAAATACGCACCCCTGTAATTTTTTTCAGCAACACCGCATACTCAGGCTGACACGTCAGCCGGTATGTAAACCGTGCCAGATCCATTAACCTTTTTGAATGACTGGCTGCGGATGTAAACGGAGTCGGATATGAGTAAAGACAAATTGATAATTTTTGACACCACCTTGCGCGACGGCGAACAAAGTCCCGGGGCGTCAATGACCAGGGACGAAAAACTGCGCATTGCCCGGGCGCTCGAACGCATGCGTGTCGACGTGATCGAGGCGGGCTTCCCGATTGCCAGTCGGGGAGACTTCGAGGCGGTACAGGCGATCGCCGGCGCCATTAAAGACAGCACCGTTTGCGGCCTTGCTCGGGCCGCCGATGGCGATATCGATCGTGCCGGCGAAGCACTGGCGCCGGCCAGTTCCTCGCGCATCCATACGTTCATCGCCACCTCGCCCATTCATATGGAGAAAAAACTGCGGATGTCGCCGGATCAGGTGCTGGAAGCCGCGATCAGGGCGGTCAGCCGTGCCAGGCAGTACACCGACGACGTGGAGTTTTCAGCGGAAGACGCCGGCCGTTCAGACATCGATTTTCTCTGCCGTATTGTCGAGGCGGTCATCAAGGCCGGTGCGACCACAATCAATGTGCCGGATACGGTCGGCTACAACATCCCCACCCAGTTCGCGCAACTGATTACCGACTTGCGCACACGGGTACCCAACGCGGACAAAGCCATATTTTCAACGCACTGCCACAACGACCTGGGGCTTGCGGTGGCGAACTCGCTGGCCGCGGTGTTGGCGGGCGCCCGCCAAGTCGAGTGCACTATCAACGGCCTTGGCGAGCGCGCGGGCAATGCCGCCCTGGAGGAGATCGTGATGACGGTGCGCACGCGCCAGGATGTCTTTCCCTGCGATACCACCATTGACACCACGCAGATCATGACCTGCTCCCGCCTGGTTTCCAGCATCACGGGATTCGCCGTGCAGCCCAACAAGGCGATTGTCGGCGCCAATGCCTTCGCGCACGAATCCGGCATCCACCAGGACGGCGTTCTCAAAAACCGTGAGACCTACGAAATCATGCGCGCTGAAGACGTGGGCTGGAGCAGCAACAAGCTGGTATTGGGCAAACATTCCGGCCGCAACGCGTTCCGCTCGCGCTTGAAAGAACTCGGTATCGAGTTCGAAGCCGAGGAAAACCTGAACGAGGCTTTCCGGCGCTTTAAAGACCTGGCGGACAAAAAACACGATATCTACGACGAGGACTTGCTGGCTCTGGTCACTGAAGCGGATTTAAGCGCCGAAAACGAGCATATCAAGCTGATATCGATGAAGGTTTCGTCTGAAACCGGCGAGACACCCAGTGCGCGGGTGACTTTGTGGGTCAACGGTGAAGAAAAAACCGCGACGGCGACCGGTGACGGCCAGGTGGACGCCAGTTTCAAGGCGATTGAAAGCATTGTCTGCAGCAACGCCGAGACCGAACTGTTTTCGGTCAACAGCATTACCGGCGGCACCGACGCACAGGGGGAAGTCAACGTCCGCCTCAAGAAAGACAATCGGGTGGTAAACGGTCAGGGTGCGGATACCGACATCGTAATTGCTTCCGCACTGGCTTATATCAATGCACTTAACCGGCTGTTGGGCACAGAAAAACGCCAACATCCTCAATTCAGCGCGGTATAGGGAAATTCATGGTGGAAAGCCTGCCGGACTTTAAAAGTCCGGCAGGCTTCGTACAATAAAAGACCTCTACTTTTCTTCTGCCTCGACAGGAACTTCGAGCTTGGCGGAAGCCTCAAGCGGGGCCGACATGGGACCGACGAGCAATGCGGGGTCCAAAAACACGTTGTGCAGAGTCATGGCCCAATGGAGGTGCGGTCCGGTCGCCCGTCCGGTCATGCCGACCTCGGCAATTTTGTCGCCTTGTTGTACTTCCTGTCCCTTTTTAACCAGGATTTTGCTCAGATGAATATACATGGTCGACAGCCCATGACCGTGCTGTAACATCAGCGTTCCACCTGTATAAAACATGTCGTTGTAGACCAGACTCACCACACCGTCGGCCGGTGCCACCACGGGCGTACCCTGGGGTGCGGCAATGTCCACGCCCATATGCGGCCGCTTGGGAATCCCGTTCAAAACCCGGCGGCTGCCATAAACGCCGCTGATCCGTCCCGTCACCGGCCAAATAAAGTCTGTGAGGAAATCGGTTCGCGCATCGTTGCGCGCCCTGGCGGCGTTAAGCAGCTTCTGTTCGGCCCAGATGCGGTCCAGGTCTTTCTGGCTGGGCGTTACCTTGTTATGAGGCAAGCCATCGATGTGCTGCTCTTCATAAGCCCGTTTCTCCAGCGACAAAACGTGTGTGCGGCGCTCGCCATCCGGCAATTCAATCAGCAGCTCCGATTCCAACGGCGCGTCCCGGCCGAATCCCAGCAAAAAATACCCCTCTGGAGAAACCTGCAAAACTTCATCGCCGTAAACAACTTTGGCGCCGGGAGTAACGTGCCCTCTTAGCAAGCCCCCCTGGGTGGCTATGCCCTTTAATTCAACCGGCTGAGCTGCAGGCCCGGCCACAGCCGCTTCGACCGTTCCCAACACGGTCATCAAAGGCGCCAGGACAGCCAGTCCGGCCAGCAGTCCCGGGAGCGGGCGGGTATTGTTAATTGACATAGTCCGACTCATAAGTATCCCACTCGTTTGGCAAACGTTAACATACTGCCCGTGAATATTTAAGTACCTGCACAGAGTCAAGGTTCAAAAGACGGGTAGAGAAATTCCCAAAGCCTTCCGGGCACCCTTCCTCATTAAGATTCTGAAGCCGGATGAAAAATAAACGTCTCAGACGTTAATGAATATCGTTACTGCGAAGTTCGTTGATGGGTTTGACGGGGCGCCGCAACACAGGCTTGACCGGCGTCCGCAGAGCTGAAACTTTCAAGGGTCTGGGCGCCTTGCGCGCCGTAGACTTCCAAAGCAACGTAATGTTCTTGCTCATCAATCAATCCCGTTATCGCAGATTAACACCGGCCTTCGCCTTCTCTTTATAACTCGTTCCAAAAACTGATGCGATCACAACAGCAGCGCTGAAGTTACAATTTGTTTCTGGCGGATGCTCTACACCAAAGAGCAGAAATTGCTTCACCGCGAACCCTCTCACAACAACTGTCAAGCGGGTCTTTATTCGTTTAAAATCTCAAAAACGAAAAAAGTCGCATGAGAGAGAACGCATACCAAAACGATATTTGCCTGTCACCCCTGATTTTCCTCGACCCTTTGTTGCCTCTTCAAACGGGTGACATGAACCTCGCAAATAATCATACAATGACGCACAGCCTTCATTGCATCGTGTTGTTTACTTAGAATGTAAAAAATAATGTAAAAATTCCAAAAAAATGTTGTGCTCACTAAGCACTTACCGCAGGCACGCGGGCGTTTACAGGCGTTATCGGTAATATTCCCAGCATCTTGAAAAGTCCGGTAAACAAACCGCGAATCGAGGTTGCGGACTAAAACTTCCTAAGTTATCTTTACTTTGAAACGACCAACACCCACTCTTTACATTTCTTTATTTTCACCAACATCCATCCATACCCCTCCCTTTTCAAAGGAGTGAAAAACAGCTTCGGTGAAACGCATGTACCTGACGCCGTCATCGAAGCCGGTTAGTTGCACGGGGATACCAGTCCGTATACTGGCGACAAAATCTTCTTCCACCCGCCAACCGCGACGCGATGATTCCGGAACATCGACTTGTTGTTCGTCACCATCCGTTTCCGCCAAAAACAGCGCACCGGCAGCAAAATCGGCACGCAGGCAACCGAACGCGCCGTTAAGCCGGATCTCGTTGCGACCGCCGCCAGACTCAATGCCACTGAAATGACCGACGAATCTCTCGCCACCGGCGTAATTTCCCAGAATCGTGATACTTTCCGGGATTTGTACATCCGCAACCGAACCATCATCGCGGCGTCTTTTCGGCGTAAAAACCGCGCCCTGCGCCAGCACGCGGCGCAGGTCCTTTTGCAACCAACGGCGCACAATCTCATAATAAATGCCGACAGTCAGCGTGTTATACCCGCTAAGCTCGATGTCCATCCGCCAGCTGTATGGCGCATTGGCATCCGAATAGGCCCCCGTAGTGTGCGTCACACAAACTTCGCGCAATGCACCAAGGCGCTCCCCGTTCAACAAAGTGATTATCGTGGAATCAAAATCCAATGACATTGGCGCCGGTACGATTTGCGCCACCCGTTGCGGATTGGCCCTGGCAGCGGCAAGCATAGCCTCCGCTTCGCCGACGTTCCCCGCCATGCGGGCCTCAGTTAACACATGTTTGCCGGCATTCAACGCGGCAATCGTAATTTCGGCATGCATGTTGGGCCAGGTGCCGATACAAATCGCATCCACGTCCCGCGCATCCACCACTTCCCGCCAATGCCGGGCGATACGCCGAATGCCAAATTCCGCCGCCACATTACGGGAAGATTCCTCGCTGCGGTTGCAAACCACCTGCAATTCGACTCCATCAATAGCCTTAAACCCCGGCAAATGCCGCGACCGTGTATTGGCGCCGGCGCCGACAAATCCAAGCCGGAGGGGAGATATTGAATTCACCATTTCACTCGGCTTCCGGAAGCAATAAAATTTCGCCCCTGATCAGTTGTTCTTTCTTCCGCCTCGGCCACTTTTTGAGTCTGGCCTCCTGCCGCAACGCCTTGTTCCGGCTTTCAAACTGATGGGAGAACACCAGTTCCAACGGCCCTCTGCCTCGCAGGTACTTCGAACCTTTGCCGTCCTCATGTTCCTTAAGGCGTCTTGAGACGTCAAGCGTGATGCCGGTATACAAACTGCCGTCGGTACATTTGACGATATAAAGGCACCACGAAGTTATATCCTGCCGCGATAACAAATGGTTCTTGTCGGACATCTAATCCATCTTGCCAATGGCCTTGCTTGCGTGAACAATAGTATAAAGCTTTAACGAACACGGTGCCGCAACAATGCTTTTATCTATGCAATAATGCGCCATGCGTTCATTGCCATGCGTCATGCTCCTGCTGGGCGGTTTTTCGGTTACGGCCGGCGGAGCCGCACCGTTCCAAACACGCGACCAAAATCCGTTAACACTGATTTACGGACTGCCCGTTCCCACCTCCGCCGATGTCGAAACTAACGGCTCTTTCACAGTCGATTGGTCGACGGACATCAGCAACACGTCGATAGGCGAAATTACCGGCGACGAACTTCTGATCGTCGACGGTGAAACCTATCAAACCGCCGTAACCACCGCTTTCGGCGTCGGCAACGGCTGGGAATTGAGCGCCAGGCTGCCGTTCATCGCCTATACACCCGGAAGCCTCGATCGGCCCATTGAAAGCTATCACGACTTGCTCGGTCTGCCTCAGGGCAACCGCCTGGAAA
>DASVCP010000060.1:0-2569 GCA_036381555.1 Gammaproteobacteria bacterium | reverse complement strand
AGCATTAGAGAAGTCGCACGTGTGGCCGGCGTTTCAGTCGCCACAGTATCGCGAGCGTTGAGCAACCCCGAGAAAGTTTCCAGCGAGAGCATCAAAAAAGTTCAGGATGCCATCAAAAAGGTGCAGTACCGTCCTAACATGCTGGCCAGAAACTTTCGCTCGACCCGCGCCTACTCGATTGTTGTGCTCGTCCCCGACATTACCAACCCTTTCTTTTCCCAGGTCATACGTGGAATCGAAGCCCGCGCCCAGCAGAGGGGCTATGCGGTGCTGCTGGGCGATACCCGCGATTCCGCCACCCGTGAACAGGAATACATCAAGCTGGTGGAAACCCGTCTCTCGGACGGTGTCATTCAGTTCCGACCGTACTCGGCAGGCGCGCTCACCAAAGATCAAAAGGGTATCCCTTATATCAGCGCCTGCGGCTGTGAAAGTACGCCCGGCCCCTCGGTGCGCATCGACAATGTCGAGGCCGCCAAAACCATAGTCGACTATCTCATCTCGTTGGGACACAGGCGCATCGGCGTCATCTCGGGGTTAAAGGAAAATCCGCATACTCAGGATCGGCTCACAGGCTACATGAAAAGCCTGACTCAGGCGGGTATCGAGTTCGACGAGGATTTGATTGCGGAAGGCGACTTCACCATGTGGTCCGGACTGAACACTGCGCCCCATTTCTGCAAAATGAAGCACCGGCCCACCGCCATTTTCTGCATGAACGATGAAATGGCGATCGGCGCCATGCAGGCGCTCAAGTCGCAGGGTGTTAGTGTGCCCAAAGACATATCGGTCACCGGTTTCGACGATATTCCTTATGCCCGCTACTGCGATCCGGCGCTTACCACCATTGCGCAGCCGGCGGAGGAAATGGGCAAAATCGCCATGGATACGCTGCTCAAGCTGATCGAGGGCAAAACTCCCGACCGGGTGGAATATATCCTGCCTTACGAGTTCGTGATTCGCAAAAGCACTGCGGCTCCGGCCAAGAGTTAAATAAACCTAACTTAACCACAGAGCACACAGAGAAACACCGAGATTAAGAACGGAATTGGGTAAAGAATAAACCCCGTAGGGTGGGTACGGCCCACATCCAAATCCCTTCGGTGGCAGTGCCCATCCTACTGATTTTCATCCCCCTCCAAGATAATTCTTAGATTCTTTCTCTACGTCTCAGCGTCTCTGCGCGAGGATGGGTTTTGCTTATTGTAACATCTGCGTTTATCTGCGTTTATCTGCGGCCATCTGCGGATCGCTTGTTTTTTCACTACAATAAGCCGAAGCTTCCGCTGCGGCGACAATCAAGTGGTATAACGTGCTGGCGGGCGTGACATCGTCAACGATTCCGTCGTCGGCTCCCCGGCGATCAATATATAATCCCGGAATCCGCTCGTTACAGATGTAGTACTGAAACAGCCTGTCTATCGCGATAGCTGCATGTTCCTCTCCCTCGGCCCGCCCGGCGCGCGCCTGGGCAATACTGGCCTTGATGTACTCGATAACCGGCCAGCAACGCTTGGTAGGCTTAATCACGCTGCCGTCGGCTTTGACCTCGTCGTACAATAAACCCGAGTCACGACTTAAGCCTATTTCAAGGGCTTTATCGAACAGCGCATCGGCGAAATGAGAAACCAGTCGGCCAGTCCTATCTTCGTACCAGCGCAATAACCAGACCCATTCCATCATATGACCCGGCTCAAGGATTTCACCCTTGTCAGCGGCCAGGACGCTCCAATCGTCGTTAAAATATTCCAACAGCACTTGTTGGTCACGATCATAAAACCGGGTTTCAAACAACCGGACCATTTCTCCCGCCTTTGCAAGCCAGCGTTCTTCACGGGTTGCATCATAAAGAGCGAGAAATGCCTCGAGCAAATGCATGTGAGGATTCTGCCGGCGATACTCGGCGGGGTAATCGCCTTCGATCCAGCCCCCATGTTTCGAGTAAAAAACACGATCAAAGTATTCGATCAAAGCAACGGCTTTCTCCAGCGCCGCTTCCATTCCGAACGAGCGGTAACACCAGGCATACGCCAACACAAAAAAGGAATGATCGTAAAGATCCTGTCTACCGTCAATGATCTTGAAGTGACTGTCCAGCAAATGCGCGTAGCCCTGCCCGGCGATGGGATGGGCAGCATGGGAATCGACAAAAGCAATGTTTTTTTCGGCGATGGACCGCCCGTCCGAATACCAGCCCAGATGGTGCGCCATCGCGTAAACAAAAATCTGCCTGGCTTGAACGCGAACCCGAATATTGGCCTGACAGTCGGCGGATCCGTCCGGCAATAACCTTTCATAAAAGACATGCGTTGACGGATCAAAGCCGTCATGAGCCCATAAAGGCAGTGCATGTTGCCTGATCCAGTCCTCAAATCTGGCGGAAACCTGGAGCAGGTGATTGTTCACGACCGACTTCAATCCTACTTCCTCTTCTGAGCGAAGCGGGAAGTATAAAAGCTCTTTTCAGCCGGATCTATCCTAAAGGCAGCTTTCACAAAGATCATAGCCGAAGTTAAAACTAAAAGCCGGGGCGGTTTCCGCAGCCAGCATGTCAATAATTGAGTACCAC
>DASVCP010000059.1:0-4719 GCA_036381555.1 Gammaproteobacteria bacterium | reverse complement strand
GGCATTCGGGGCGGATGGCAAGCTGTACGCGCTGGACGGCAAAAGCGGCGCGTTGGTTCGTTTTCATGAGGATACGGCCGAAAAGGTGCTGGACAGCATCGGCCGGCCGGGGGGTGGAAAGAATCTCAGCCTGGCCGGATTCTCATGGGTGGACGCCGGTACACTGGCAGTGGCCGACACCGGCGACGCGAGCATCCGGTTGATCGATATTCAAGGGAACACCGAAACCGATTTCGGGGAGAAGGGCAGCAAGGCCGGCATGCTGAAAAAGCCGCAGGCCCTGGCTTTTTCGATAAACCGGCGCCTTTACATCGCCGATTCGGCCGCCGACCAGGTTGCGGTTTACAACCGCAACGGCATATTTCTTTATTCTCTCGGGCAGGCGGAAGTCGATGCCGGGCAGCGCCTGCAAAAGCCCGAACAGGTGGCGGTGGACGGGGCGGAAAGAGTCTACGTGCTGCAACCGGGCTCCAAAGCCGTATTAAACATTTACGATTCTTCCGGCGGTTTGCTGAAACGCTTTACCGATGTCGAGTTAAAAGCTCTGCTGGGCGGCAAGTTGAATATTACCGCAATGACGGCGGACATGTCGGGCCGCGTATACCTGGCCAACGGCGGAGACGGCAAGATAACCCAACTTAACTGGGAGACGCCCGCCGTAGAGCGAACGTTTGGCAGCAAGGGCGAAGGACCCGGGCAATACCAGAATGCATTTGCACTGGCGGTTTCCAACGATGACCGGCTTGCCGTTGCCGACAGCCGCAACAGAAAAATCGATATATACGTACTCAACAATGCGGCGGCCGGCGCCCTTGAGCGGGTGTGGCTGCCGAATATCGGGGAAGTCAGGTTCGCGCCGGTAACCTGTACGGCCGGTTATCTTCTCGGCGATTCGAATATTCTCTGTTTAAACGCCAAAAACGACAGTGTGCAGATTCTTTCGGCCGACGGCGGCGTTGTCAAAAAACTGTCGGCGGACTTCAAGTCGCCCATGCAGGCCGCGTTCAACGATAAAAACATCGCCGTACTGGACAAGAACAAGGTGTTTGTTTTTACCTCGGACGGAAAATTGCTGACCCAGTTCGGCAGCAGCGGCAGGGATGACGGCGAGTTGGGCGGCGCCGAGGATATTTTCCTGAGAAACAATCGTATATATGTTGTCGAGTCGTCCAACAGACGGGTGCAGATATTTTCGATCAAGGGCGTGTACCTGGACAAGTTTCCACGGCAAACCGACAAGCAGGCGTCGCCCTTTAAAAATCCTTCGGCCATTGCCGTGGACGGAAACGGCAATGTTTATGTGGCCGACAACGCCGGCAAGAGCATATTTGTATATTCCGGCGATTTGGAATTTCTATACGAACTGAGTTCGCCCGCGACCGCGCCCGGAGCGTTTATTGAAATCAGCGATCTGGCGATAGACACTGACAATAACCTTTATGTGCTCTGCCGAACCGGGTTGAAAGAACAGACCGTGCAGGTATACAGTGGTCCTGCGAAGGTATTCGAGTTCGGCGCTTACTCAAAGAAAACGCCGACCGGCATCGGTAAAGGCGTGAGTCTGTCGGTTTCTCCCACCCATAAAACCCAGGTCGGCGTGTTCGACGTTGTCGACTCCAAAAACACCGGCCTGCTGATTTTCGATTATTCGCAGGTACCCTCGCCGGTAGGCGAATTGAAAGTCGCGGGCGGCGTGAAATCCACCCGCTTGACCTGGCGTCAACCGCCCGGCGCTTACATCAGCCGCTTCAACGTCTACACTTCCGATAGCGAGAACGGCGATTACCGGTTGATTTCCTCGCCGGAGAATCCCGAAGTCGCGGTTCCGCACGAGGCGGGACTCGGCTACCGGTACTACCGTGTCGCGGCGGTGAACGGTTTCGGTCTCGAAGGCCCCCGATCGACGCCGCGCGAGAACCGCTTCCAGGCGGCTTACCAAGCCTACCAGGCGGCCCGCTACGAGGAAGCAGTCTCCATACTTAATGACGCCCTCCAAACCGATCCCGGGCAGGCGGAGGCCTTGAAGCTGCTGGGCATGAGCCTGGTGCAGCAAAAGCATTACAACCAGGCGGCTGAAAGTTTCAGGCAACTGGGAGAGTATGAGGGTTACAAAACCGAGGCGTTGAATTTGCAGATCGAAGCCTTGTACTTCAACAAGGATTACGCCGAAGCCGCGGCCCTGATTGCGGCGGCCGTGGAGGCGTCCGACGGCAATGTCGATTCCTATATCAACTGCGGACGGTTGAATTTGAAAATCGGCGATCCGGTGGGCGCTGTCGAATGCCTGGAAACGGGCCTGCGGCATGAACCGGATAACACCGATTTGATTGTGTTGCTCGCCAACGCCTATATCGATATCGGCGCCACCGACCGCGGCCTGCAGCAGCTCGACAAGGCGGTCGGGCTGGAGCCGCAAAATATTCAGCTCCTGATCAGTGCCGGCGACCTTTACCGGCGCCTGGGTAAGCACGCCGAGGCCGCCAAGAAATATCAGCAGGCGATGACTCTCGACGAAACGAACCCGGCGGCCCAGCTGGGTCTGGCCGAAACCTACATGAAGCTTAAAGACGTCAGCAAGGCCAAGAATATCGCCGTGAAGCTGGCCGGTAACCCCGAATCGGCGGCCACCGGCAACTATGTGTTGGGTATGATCGCCCTGCAGGGCAAGAATTACGGCGAAGCGGTGCTGGCGCTCAGCAAGGCGACGCGCGCGGACGCCGGCAACGTCGATGCCTGGCTGGCGCTCGCGGATGCTCACCAGGGTTTGGACAAGCGCGAACAGGTCAAGTCGGCTCTGCAGGGTGCGGTTGAAGCGGACCCGGCGTCTTTTGTCGCGCAGAGACGTCTCGGACAGGTGCTACGTGACGAACAGGCGTTTCCCGAGGCGGCCGAGGCGTTTGCGCAGGCGGCAAAGGTCAACCCCGAGGACTACGAAGTGCTGGTGGATGCCGCCGACGCGTTGTTTCGCGACGGACAGTACAACCGCGCCGCGGATTACAGCCGTAGCGCCGTCAAACTGAAGAAAGACGACATCCGCGGCTTGCACCTGGCCGCCGATATCGCCCGCCGGCAGGGCAAGACCGGCGAAGCGATAGAATATCTGAAGTCGGCGATTGCATTGAAAAAAGACGACTATGACCTGCAAGTCGAGCTGGGCGGGCTGTATCTGGAAAACAATCTGTACGATCATGCCAAGGCGCACCTTGAGCAGGCGTCGATTATCGACAAGACGCAAAGCCGCGCGTTTGTATTGCTGGGCGACATGTATTTCAAGCGCCGACTGTTCGATCAGGCGATCGCCGAATATGAAAAAGCGGTCAAGCTTGACGGCGGCACGGAGAACCGCCTCTTGCTCGATACCGCATATGCCGCAAAAAAGAAATCGCTGGAATTCTCCAGCAACGCGCCGCAACTGGTACTGGAAGACCTCCGCTTAAGCCCGGTTTTTTCCGCGAGTTATAAACAGTACGCCGAAAAACCGGTGGGACGGGTCAAGGTTAGAAATCCCAGCGGTATCGACTATGGCGGTCTGCAGGTGTCTTTCGAGGTGAAAGGCTACATGGATTTTCCCACCCGGCAGGCCATCGACAAGCTTGCCGCCAACGGCGAGGTGGAAATTCCGTTAACGGCGGTGTTTAACAACAAGATACTTGAGATCGACGAAGACACGGGCGTTCAGGTCGAAGTGAAGCTGGAGTATGTCCGCGAAGGGCAGAACGACAGCACCAGCATCACCCAGCGGATGACACTCTACGGCAAGAACGCCATCGTCTGGGCGGAACCCAACAGAATCGGTTCCTTCGTGACGCCCAAGGACGACACCCTGCGCGATTTTATCCGCCAGGTCACAACCGAGTTCAAACCCGAATCGGGCCCCTTGAACGAGAAACTGGTGACGGCGATGACGGTGTTCAACGCCCTGTCGGCGGCGGGTTTGCGTTATGAAGTCGACCCCAGCAATCCATTCATGGAAATCAAGGATGACCAGGTCGATTATGTGCAGTTCGGCCGCGAAACGTTGAAGCTGAAAAGCGGGGACTGCGACGACCTGTCGGTGTTGTTCAGCGCGGCGTTGGAAAACCTCGGTATCGAAACGGCCATTCTGGACGTGCCCGGACACCTGCTGATGATGTTCAATACCGGGTTGCCGCAGGAAAACCGCGATCTGATCAGCGCGCAGGACGATCTGCTGGTCATATATAACAACCAGGTCTGGATCCCGCTGGAAGTCACCATGATTACCAGCAGTTTTTCGGAAGCCTGGGGCGAGGGCGCGCGCAAATACCACGACAACGATGCAAAAAAAGCTCTGACGGTCATTCCTCTCCGGGACGCATGGCAGGAGTATCAACCCGTGACGTTGAAGCCCGGAAGTTATGATCTTAAGTTGCCCGCCGCGGAGAAAGCCGTCGCCAGGATTCAACGTGAGCAAATGATCCTGCTCGAAAAAGGGCTGGACCGGTTGGTGGAACCGTTCCGCGCCATCGCCGCCTATGACCCGGATAATGAACTGGCGCTCATGCAGGTTGCCATTATTTACGCCAAGTACGGTCTTTATGACAAAGCGTTCGAGGAATTCGAATCGCTGCTGGAACGCAATGCGAGCAACAGCGCCGTTTTCAACAATCGCGGCAACATCTATTACGTGAAAGGCGATTTTGACAGGGCCAACGAAGCTTATATTCAAGCGGAGCGGCTCGATCCCAGCGACGCCGGCAT
>DASVCP010000058.1:0-3836 GCA_036381555.1 Gammaproteobacteria bacterium | reverse complement strand
GGCCGGACAATATTCGGGGAAATTGCGGATTCCAATCCTGGCTTATGCGATTGTCGAAGCCATCATCGGCATTCTTGCATTGATTTTTCACAACAGCTTTGTCGCCATCACCGACGGTGTTTATCTGTCTCTGCTGCCCGGCATCGATTCGGCATTGCTCGCCCATTTGATTAAGTGGACGATCGCGGCGATGATGATCGTGCCACAGTCGATTCTGCTCGGCATGACCTTTCCCCTGATGACAGCCGGTGTGATCCGCCGCTATCCGACAAATTCCGGCAGCAGCATCTCGCTGCTGTACTTCACCAACAGTATCGGCGCGGCCTTCGGCGTGCTGGCCAGCGGTTTCTGGTTGATCAAACACGTCGGTCTGCCCGGCACGATCATGACAGCCGGCTTGATCAACATTCTGCTGGCGCTGGCGGTCTGGATCGTTATCAGAATAGATCCAGCCCCCGTAACCGAACCGCTTGCGGACAAACCGCAAACTCCTAACCACTCCAATAGACTGCTGCTGCTGGCGGCGTTTATTACCGGCATGGCTTCTTTTATTTATGAAATCGGCTGGATACGCATGCTGAGCCTGGTGCTGGGAAGTTCCACACACGCCTTCGAGCTTATGCTGAGCGCCTTCATTGCGGGGTTGGCGTTTGGCGGCCTTTGGATACGCAAACGAATTGATATTATTCAGTCCCCAATCCGCTTTGCCGCTTACATCCAGATCATTATGGGCATACTGGCCCTGCTCACATTGCCGGTTTACGGCATGACGTTCGACTGGATGAGCAGCCTGATGAAAACTGTCAGCCGTACCGATGAAGGATACCGGCTGTTGCTGCTGGCCAGTCACGGTATCGTATTCGCGGTGATGCTGCCTGCCACTTTCTGTGCCGGCATGACACTGCCGTTGTTCACGCACGCGCTGCTGAAAACCGGTTACGGGGAAAAAAGCATCGGCAGAATCTACGCCTTTAATACGGCCGGCGCCATCATGGGCGTACTGTTTGCAGTCAACATCGGCCTGCCCTATCTCGGCCTCAAATACCTGATCGGTTTTGGCGCCGCCCTGGACATCGTGCTGGGCATCGGTCTGCTGGCGTTTGCCGTTTCAGCCGGCGTTGTTTTCAGGAAACAGCTGCTCGCTACGTCGGCCTTGTCCGTTATCATCTGCGTAGCCACTCTCGCTTTCACGAGCCTTGCGCCGTCCCAACTGGCCTCGGGCGTATTCCGCTACGCACAGACGCATCTCCCCGAAAGCAAAAGAATTTACTTCTACCGGGATGGAAAAACAGCCAGCATCAGCCTCTATGGGAAGAAGGACGAAGAACTGACCGTTGCCACCAACGGCAAGCCTGACGCCTCCATACATTACGGCTCGGATGGCTTACATACCAGCGACGAAGGCACTATGATGCTGGCCGCCGCTCTGCCGTTCGGATTTAAGCCCGATGCGAAGGTCGTCGCCAATATCGGCATGGGTTCCGGGCTGACCACACATACTCTGCTGGCTCTGCCCCAAATTACCCGAGTGGACACGATAGAAATCGAATCGGCCATGGTTGCCGCATCCCGAGAGTTCGGCGACAAAGTCCGGCGCGCGCATTCCGACCCACGCAGTAAAATTCATATCGAAGACGCCAAAACATTTTTTTCCGTCAACCGCAGCCGGTACGACATTATCGTTTCGGAGCCCTCGAATCCCTGGGTCAGCGGTACCTCCAGTCTGTTTACAGAAGAATTCTATCGCCGTATCGGCAATTATCTTGTCGATGACGGCATTTTTGTACAATGGCTGCATTTGTATGAAAGCAATATCCAGCTGATTGCCAGCGTGCTCAAAGCCCTGGGCAATCATTTCAGTGACTATGCGATTTACGCGTATGATTTCGACTTCTTTATTGTTGCCAGGAAAACGGGCAATCTCGGGCCGATTGATGCCGACAGCATCATGAGCAGTGCGCTGAAAGACGAGCTGGTCAAAGTCGATGTTCGCGCCCCCGATGACCTGCGCTACCGGTTTGTAGCATCGAAGCGAATCCTGGAAGGTTTTCTCAGGCAGCCCACCATTCCGGCGAACTCGGACTACTTCCCCTATCTGGATCTGAACTCCCACAAGGCGTTCTTTTTCGAGAGAATCGTTGAGGAGTTCAAGATCAACCACAGCCCCCTGCCGTTGCTTGAAATGCTCGCCCCGGAATCGTTCAATGACTCACGGGAATTGTCGGCAGCAGATTACTTTTTACTGGACGATTGGAATGCCATGGCGGAAATCTCGCTGGCCGTGCTGCTTCAAGATAATATCGACGATGCCGGCAAGTTGAGTCTTGAAGTGAAAAACAGGCTTTCGGCCTTGATAACCGCTTCCTCTCATTGTGACCGGGAAAATTACGCTTCACTCTGGCTCGCTAACTGGCATGCAGTCGGTCAGATTCTGATTGCCAACCTGAGCCGGCACTCGGCCATAATGCTTTGGGATACACCGGCGGTCAGGCGTTGCATGGCCAAAGCTTCACCGGACATCACTCGCTGGATGACCTTCTATCAAGCCGTTGCCGAGAGAAGTCCCGCCCGGATGGGGGCGCTTGCAGAGAAGTTGCTACAGGAACAGACCGGCATCAACAAAAACCTTAAGACTTATTTACTGACTTCAGCGGTACTGGGACGGTATCTGTCCGGCAATACCGGGACAAGTCTTGAGCTGTGGCGGAAACATGGGCCGCAAATCTTTTCCAGCCTCCAGGACGCACCGTTCTACCTGCAGGTTCTCGTGCATATGGTGGCCGATAATGCGAGCAAGACAGCAGTGAGTCCCACCCCGTAAAACAACAGTCAAGCAATGTTGGGAAAAAGTGGGTAAAGTTCTCCAGAGTATTGCAGTGGAATTACGCTCTGCTTTGGCCGCAGCCATTCCGCCTCTGCCTGCGAAAACCGTTGTTTCTTGAAAACGTCCATGCAAATCTATCAGGTGAACAGCATCGGCGCATATCTGTATAAAGGCATCCGCCATTTAATTCAGAACAGGCGTACTTCGAAAACCTGGTTCTTTCTTGAAGCACTGTTTGTTTATATTATTTCCGCCTGCTACTTTCTGCATGTCATGCTGCCTCTCGAAGCCAGCATTACGGTTGACGGCCTCTTTCATTACCGCATCTCGGAGGTCTTGTGGGAAGAAAGAAAGTTGTGGTATTCCATTCACTGGCTGCCGTTCACAATTCTAGGCAACGAGGGACCCGATCATCACTGGTTCTGGCACATTCTGATCGCACCGCTCACCCAGCTTTCCTCGGACAGTTTTACCGGCTTTAAAATTGCATCCGCCCTGAGCGGTGCACTGGTTCCCGCCGCGTTTTCCCTGGTGAGCCGCCTGCTGGGCATTCCGTTCGCACCACTGATCGCGCTACTGGCGGCGTTCAGCGACCACATTCTGCCCGGCCGCTACCTGATGCTCAAAGCCCAAAATCTGGCCATCATTATCATTTTTTGTTGCGCCTGGGCAATGTTGAACGGCAGATACGTAATTCTGTTTATTTTGTCCGCGGTTTTCATGTACTCGTACCACGGCGCGATTCTTCTCGCGCCGATCGGGGTTTTCGCCGTTCTCGTAAATTATCTTTACTCAAAGAACTTCTCGCTGCTCATACCCATCGTTATTGCGACAGGCCTTTTGTTTGCCCTGATCATAAACCCGTGGTATCCGGAATCCGTTAACTATCTGACCTTCCATATTTTCTACAAAATGTTGACGGAAACAAACATCCTTCCGGGAAACGAATGGTTCCGGCTGTCTCCAACACAGTTTTTTATAAATTCGATCGTTGCCCACTGTCTTTTGCTTT
>DASVCP010000057.1:0-3696 GCA_036381555.1 Gammaproteobacteria bacterium | reverse complement strand
CTGGTAACGGCTGGAGACCTGGAAAGGCACCGGTTTGATGTTATAACGTTCACCGGCTTCCTGTTCGAGCTCCGGATTTTCGACCGGGTCGACGATTTCGATGCGGACTTTACCCTTGCCGGCGATTTCATACTCTTTCATCAGGTCGCGAAGTTGCGGGACCAACGGCGCCAGGAAGGGATGGGTCTGGGCGCTGAAGTATCCGCGTATCAGCAGCGGTTCGCGGAGCTGTGCCAGGTAATCGCGGGTTGTGTCCGAAATCGAATATATGTTGCCTTCGGTGACATCGGCGCGAGCCCAGCCGATCGGTGTCAGCCAGAGATTCGCCGCCAGGAAGTTCGCCGCCAGCAGCATGGTGATCGTGCCCCAGCGTTTGTGCCGGGCGTTGGCCGCATTGCCGGCCCAGCGCAGCCATTCCAGCACGAACACGTTCAGCGTCAGGAACAGTCCGACCAGGCTCAGGTAATAATAGATATCGCGCATATCCAGCACGCCGCGGGTAATGGATTCGAAGCGCGAACCCGAACCCATCAGTTTCAGCAACTCGGAAGTGCGGTTGCCGAACAGGTCGGTCAACATGTTGGAGCCCAGCAGGTAGAACAGGCCGCAGACCACGGTGGTCAGTATCAGACTGACAATCTGGTTCTCGGAGCGTGAGCTGATGAAAAGCCCGATCGCCGCATAGGCGGCGGCCAGGAACATCGTTGCCAGGTACCCGCCAAAGACGGGTCCCCAGTCGAGATTACCCAGCATGCTGACGCTGATCGGCAGGGGCAGGGTCAGCAGCAGGGCTACTCCCACCAACCCCAGGCAGGCCAGGAACTTGCCGAGCACGAAATACAGCGGCTTGACCGGCGAGGTCAGCAGGAATTCCAGCGTGCCCGCGCGGCGCTCTTCGGACCACATGCGCATGGTGATCGCCGCCACCAGGAAAATGAGCAGTATCGGCATCCACTCGAACAGCGGTCGCACGTCGGCGATATTGCGGGTGAAAAACATTTCGACCCAGAAGAAGATAAACAGGGTCACCGCCAGGAAGGTGCCCAGGAAGATAAACGCGATCGGCGATGTGAAGAACGCCGAGAACTCCTTGCGCGCAATACGCAACACGTGGTGCTTAGCGGACATTGGTGGCACCTCCTGCCTGTACGTTTTGTACATGGCCGCTGATTTCGCCGAACACCGTTTCCAGGTCGCGGCGTTCGCGCTGCAGCATATAGAGTTTGCAGCCGCCGTCCAGCAGCGCACGTGAGATTTCGGGCGCCGCTTCCATATCGTTCTGTCGGTTCAGGGCCAGGGCGTAACGGTAAAGCGGCCCGTCATTGCCGAGCATTTCGACAGATTCGACGCTGTTGACACTCTTGAAAATCGGCTGGGCTTTTTCCGGCGTGCCGTCGATGCTGACCAGCAACCGGTTGCCGCTGCGCAGTTCGTCCATGCGGGCGTCCAGCGCCAGCCGGCCGTTGCGGATAATCAGCACACGGTCGCAGACGGCCTGGACTTCCTGCAGGATATGTGTCGACAGAATGACCGTGGCCTGTTTGGACAGCGAGCGGATCAGGTCGCGCATGTGCTGGATCTGGGTGGGGTCGAGCCCGTTGGTGGGCTCATCGAGGATCAGAATCTTGGGATTATGGAGCATGGCCTGGGCGACGCCGGTGCGCTGGCGGTAGCCCCGTGAGAGGGTGTTGATCGACTGGGTGGCCTTGGATTCCAGCTCGGTTTTGCGGATCGCCTCCCGGACCCGTTCGATACGCTGTTCTTCCGGTATTCCGTGCAGCACGGCTGCATAATCCAGGTAATCAATGACCGTCATTTCCGGGTAAACCGGGCAGTTTTCCGGCAGGTAGCCGATTTTCCGCTGTATTGCTTCTCTGTTATTGTCGATATCCAGGCCGTCTATCTTGATCCGCCCCTCGGTCGGTTCCAGATAGCCGGTCAGCATCTTCATGATTGTCGTTTTGCCTGCTCCGTTGTGACCCAGCAGGCCGACAATTTCCCCTTGGTCAATTTCGAACGTAACTTGATCGACCGCGGTGAAACTGCCATAGGTTCTGGTTAACGCTTCAACCTTGATCACCTTGAAAGCCTCCTCTCGCTTATGTGGTTTTGTATTGTTTAAGTTCGAATATTAGAAGGAAGGATCCTTAAAATTATGCGGTTTCTAAAGACCCCTTTTTGCTGCAAAAAGTTCCGTAACAGAGGGGGGAGTATATAAGGTGACGGCTTACCGGGCGAGCCCGTTAACGGGAATGCGGGAGATTTTGGGTGGTCATGAATATGAATCGACCATCGAGATGGCGGACATATGCCGGAGGCAGCGCAAACTGGACAAGGCGGGGCGGCAAGATAGGGTAAGCCGCCGATTCCCCCATGATCAGCCTCGCCGGTGCTGGCTTTGCAAGACGCCGATCCCGCCGTGTTGTGCTGCCTACAGCATGCCGAAGGCCGTGAATGCCGTCATCCGGGCGGCTGCCTGGAACGCCAGCAGGCGATTGCGTAGTTTTCGCGCTATGCGCGCTCAGGCACCCCCATCCATAAGAGCGTGGCAGCAGGCCACCGAGTAGCAGCGGCCGGCGTTCGCCGGCGCCATCTATATAGAGAATTTATATAGAGAATTGTGCGCTTTCGGCCGTGGCGGTGTCGGCCGCCGCCCCTGGCGCAGGGAGGTGGGCACTTACACGATCTGGCAGTGAGGCTGGGCTGTCGCCTTGGGTCCACCACGTCCCGCCCGCCAGCAGCGGTGGCTCAAGACAGCACAGTCCGGTGGTCAGCAGCGAGAGATCGATCCAGGACAAAACGGCGATCAAGATCGTCGGGTTAATGGTTCCAGGAATTCATCATAGAAAGTAAAGGTTGTATCGCGTAAATATGGTTTATTCGCGATGCGCCTTCCGTGGAAATCAGGACAGATGTACACAAGACAGATTGACGGCGGCCATTAAGCTTCACTCCCTGTTTGGTTGAAAGGCTGGCGCAACGAGCGCTCGCGAACGATACCCAATACGCGATCTAAAGACTTCTCCAGCTTTTTTTTTATTGGAGAATCGCACTTGACCGAGTCAAGTACGAAATAGGCGGTTTTCAGAACATCCCGCCAGCGGGGCATCTTGGGAAGTTTCGTTACGCACAGATAGCGATCCATCGAGCGAACGCGAAGCCGGCCGCCGTCAACGCTAATGCGCCATATTTTGCTTTCTTCCGCCAGTTCAATTTTATTCTTCTTCGCGCACTGTTCCCAACATTGTACCGACAGGATC
Source organism: Gammaproteobacteria bacterium (assembly GCA_036381555.1). Classification (GTDB taxonomy): domain Bacteria; phylum Pseudomonadota; class Gammaproteobacteria; order HTCC5015; family HTCC5015; genus DASVCP01. The sequence goes on along the minus strand of DASVCP010000057.1, from coordinate 436 downwards.
ATCAGGTCCACTATGTTTTCGCGAAATTTTCTGTTCAGATTATGATCATCCTCTGCATATGTTTCAGGATAGCTTGAAGCTGTGTCGTTAAGAATGGAATGTTCGATGTTGGCGGATGGTTGGGCGGCGATACCATCCAGCAGCAGGTCGTGGACACTCTCGATTAATTGGGCGTTGGCGGCGCACAATTCAAGGATTTTTTCCAAATCTGAAATGTTTTCAGCTATGAAGCTCCGCTTACCCTGCATTTCGTGTCCGTCTCCGCCAAGCATGCTTATCAGGCATCTGAAGCATTTTTCCGCGATTTCCAGGTTATGGGAAATGTTTTGAGTGATCGAATCATGAATTTTACTGCCCGGCACCAGATCATATCCATTGCTCATAAATGCCTCCTGACGTAAAAGCTCTTGTAGGCGCGCCGGGGATTGGAGAAGCA
>DASVCP010000056.1:0-14600 GCA_036381555.1 Gammaproteobacteria bacterium | reverse complement strand
CACCGCCGGGTGTCACGCCGGTCACGAGTGACGACGACCCACGCGCGCTGGGCCAGAACCTGTTCCGCACCGCCTCACCGGCCTGCAACGCCTGCCACTCGACCGCGCCCGGCGCCAACATGGCTGGACCAACCCTGGCCGGTCTGGCGACACGAGCGGCGAAAATCATTTCCTCGTCCGAGTATCAGGGTAAAGCAACCGATGCCGAAGGCTATATACGCGAATCGATTGTTACGCCCAGCGCCCATCTGGTAGAGGGCGCCATGTATTCGGCCGGCGGCACCTCGTTCATGCCGACGGGGTACGACCAGAGTCTGTCCAGCGAGCAAATCGATCAGCTGGTCGCCTATCTGGCAACACTCAAATAAATAAGCGGTTTCGATAGCAGCGCAAGGAAATCGGAACCCAACTTCATGGAGAACAACAATGCGGTATAAATCCCAATCGGTCGCTTATTGGTATTTCGCGGTGGCGGTGGTGCTGTTCGGCCTGCAGCTGGTGTTCGGCCTGCTGTCGGCGTCCAAATACCTCGGCCCGGATCCACTCCTTTATATACTGCCGTTCGACGTTACCAAGGTCATCCACACGAACCTGCTGATCGTCTGGGTGCTGACGGGATTTATGGGCGCAACCTACTGGCTGATTCCGGAGGAGTCGCGCGCCGAACTGCACAGCGTCAAGCTCGCCTACATCCAGCTGATATTGTGGGTGATTATGGGCGTCACCGCGGTGATAGGGTATCTGTTCCGCTACGGCACCGGCAACAAGCTGCTGGAACAGCCTCTGCCGCACAAGCTGGTGATCGTCGTCTGCATGCTGATATTCCTTTATAACATCGGCATGACGATCAAGAAATCCGGCCGCTTCACCGTCACCGAAGGCGTGTTGTGGCTCGGCCTGGGCAGTTCGGCGCTGCTGTATCTGCCGGCGCTGCTGCACTATGAAAACTACACCGTCTCCATTTTTTACCGCTGGTGGACAATACACCTGTGGGTTGAAGGCGTGTGGATGATGATCATGGGTTCGTTCCTCGCCTACCTGCTGATCCGCCTGTCCGGCGCGGATCGCGAAGTTCTGGAAAAATGGCTGTACGTGATCGTCGGCCTGGTGTTCATCGCCGGTATCCTCGGCACCGCGCATCATTATTACTGGGTCGGCGTACCGACTTACTGGCTGCCGATCGGCGGATTCTTCAGCGCCCTGGAACCGCTGGCGCTGGTGGGAATGGCGGTTTACGCCTACGCCGCGATGCGGCGCTCCGGGCTGGCGCACCCCAACACGTTGGCGCTGCACTGGACCATCGGCAGCGCGGTGTTCGCACTGTTCGGCGCGGGCCTGCTCGGCCTGGCGCATACCTGGCCCGGGGTCAACAAGTGGACACACGGCACCTTGATTACCGCCATGCACGGCCATGCCGCCTTCTACGGCGCTTACGCCATGATCGTGCTGGCGATGATCACTTACGCCCTGCCCAACATGACCCGCGGGCGTTCTGAACGCGGCACGGCAATCGGCTACTGGGCGTTCTGGCTGCAACTGGCCGGCATGTTCGGCATGACCTTGTCTTTCGCCACCGCCGGCATCGGCCAGGTTTACCTGGAACGCATCATGGGGATGGGTTACCTGGACGCGCAGCTGAAAATCCAGGTTCATTTTCTGATGCTGGTCGCAACCGCCTCGGTGTTTACGGTCGGCGTGGCCCTGTTCATTTACGACTTCTTCCGTTATCGACCCACGTTCGAAATCAGCAGCGAAACGCGCTCGCCGTAACGGAGTCATTACATGGCCGCGGATCAAAGCCTGCACAGGCTGCCGTTAAAAAGCCCGGCCGCGGAACCTTATTATCTGCCTACAGGTAATGAAGTCGCGGTGTTCGAGCAATGCCATGCGCGCAGGCTGGCCGTTATGCTCAAGGGGCCGACCGGTTGCGGCAAAACCCGTTTTATCGAACACATGGCCTGGCGGCTCGGCCGCCCCCTGATCACGGTGCCGTGCCACGACGATCTCAGCGCCAGCGACCTGATCGGCCGTTTCCTTATCCGCCATAACGAAACCGTCTGGCAGGATGGGCCGCTGACCCAGGCGGTGCGCGAAGGCGCGATCTGTTACCTGGACGAAGTGGTCGAGGCGCGACAGGACACGGTGGTGGTGCTGCACTCGCTGACCGATTACCGCCGCATCCTGCCGATCGACAAAACCGGCGAAACGCTGGAAGCCGTTCCCGGCTTTCAACTGGTCATTTCCTACAATCCCGGTTATCAACGCATGCTGAAAGACCTCAAGCCCAGCACGCGTCAGCGCTTCGTCGCTCTGGATCTGGATTTTCCATCGCCTGAACACGAAACCGCGATAGTGGAACACGAAAGCGGCGTCGACCGCGCCACCGCGCATGCGCTGGTGGCGCTTGGACAACGCATCCGCAACCTGCGCGATCGCGGGCTGGCCGAAGCGCCAAGCACGCGGTTGCTGATCGCCGCCGCTTCGCTGATTGTTAACGGCATTCCGTTGCACGAGGCCTGTTACACCGCCGTGGTTTCGCCGTTGTCGGACGACGAATCGCTGCTCGACGCCATGCGGGATCTGGTGGATGCGACGTTTGTTTAAAAATCTTTCTTAACCACGGAGAGCACAGAGTTCACTGAGAAAGTTAAGATCAAAGACAAAAACAGCAAGTCACATTGCTCTTGTTTTCCTTCCCTGAACAGTGGGCGTAACAAGTTGTGCTGCTGATCATGTCTTCAGCGCCCAGCGACAGAATCTGCTGGCATTTTTCGTTGTGGTTCTCCGTGTTCTCCGTGTCCTCTGTGGTTCGAACCTATCTCAAAATTGCTGCGCTTGCTGATACGTCGTTAAAAATGTCCTCAAAATGCTCATTTACTCCGTGTAAACTCGATTGCTGCTCCCGGCGCAATTCTACCTCCTCCTTCCCTGGAGTCGTCCGCTTTCTCGGACATTTTTGCCTCCGCCGAGGTCTACCGCGTGCGCTGCACACGGCACTCGCGACATTTTGAGATAGGTTCTAGTTATTTTTAAATAGCATGGCCGAAGCCGAAGAGTTCATAACGGACGCCGCGCGACACGCGACCGTGTTCGCACGCGATTTGTGGCGGCGATACCGGCCGCCTTCCGACGGGCCGGCGACGGTCACGCTGGCCGACGTCTCGCCGCGTATCGATTTGCTGATTACGGCAGTTTTCGGCGCCGGCCACCCGCTCCGTCCGGCGCAGCCGCCGCCGCGGGTGACGTTGCTGGACAGGCTGTTCCGCCGTGGAATGTTTCCCACCTGGCACACGCCCATACCCGCCACCGATGGCGCGACCTTGTGGTTGCCCGCCGGCGGATTACCAGCCGTGCAATATTACCGGACCATCGCCCTGCAACAGGCGATGCGCGCCCGGCGAGGCAGCGCCGCGCTGATCGGCGGGTTGAACCCTCTACTGGCCGACGTCTACCTGTTGCTGGAAGCCTGCGCCGCCGATAAAGCGCTGGCCGTGTTATTGCCCGGTATGGTCGCCTCAATCAATACGGTACGCAAACATGCGTTGCGATCGCGTCCGCCGCTGTCGGCATTCCCGCCGGCCCGGCAGCCGCTCGAAAGGTTTGTCCGGATACTGCTGAACACCGACTGCGACCGCCCGCCGGTGCCCCTGGCGGATTCACCCGAACAATCACTGACTTACGCCCGGCAACTGATCGAACAACACCGGTTGCATGCGCCCGAGCGCCTGTTGGGACCGCAGCCTCTGTTTAAAGACTGCTGGACCGGTGAACTCCGTCCGCCCTCACCCACCAAGGCCACCCGCTTATCCACGACCAATCCCGCAATCGATGTGCAGAACGCGACCACGCCACGCAGCGCCCGCCTGCCCCGCAGGCCGGACGTGCGCGACGCGCGGGACAATGAAGACGACGATCCGAAAGAACCGGGACCCTGGATGATCCAGGCCGACGAACCGCATATGCACGCCGAAGACCCGATGGGCCTGCAACGGCCGACCGACCGCGACGAGGAAACCGCCGCCGACGAATACGGCGATTTATTGTCGGAACTGCCGGCCGCCCGGCTGATCGCCACGCCGGGACAACCCAAAGAAGTATTGCTGTCGGACGATCCGCCCGATACGAAAACGCGACAGATGCCTCAAAGCCGCGCGGGAGCATCGGGCATACGCTATCCTGAATGGGATTATCGCGCGCAGGCTTATTGCGAACCCGGCGCAACGGTGCGTTTGCTGCAAGCCTCCGCGGGAGCGCAGGAATGGGTGGACGCTTCGCTGGCTCGGCATCGCGCCATGCTGGAAGCGATACGCCGGCGCTTCGAGATGCTGCGCGCGCGCCGGATCAGCCTGCGCAGGCAGTTCGACGGCGAGGAAATCGATCTTGAGGCTTTCATCGAAGGTTACACCGACCTGTGCGCCGGCGGCAGTATGAGTGAAGCGCTGTACCGGACACAACGCCGCATCGAGCGCGAGCTGGCGATTACCCTGCTGATCGATATCAGCGGTTCGACCGACGGCTGGGTCTCGGCCAACCGGCGGGTGATCGATGTGGAACGCGAGGCGCTGCTGCTGGTCTGTATCGCGCTGGAAGGCATGGGCGAACCGTTTTCGGTGCTGGCGTTTTCCGGCGACGGGCCGCGTGCGGTCAATCTGCGGACAGTCAAACGTTTCGACGAGCATTACGGCAACGAGGTGGCGCTGCGTATCGCCGGCCTGGAACCCGAACGCTACACGCGCGCCGGCGCGGCGATACGTCACGCCGCCGCGCAACTGATGCGCGAATCCGCGTCGCATCGCCTGTTACTGCTGCTATCCGACGGCAAACCCCATGATGTCGACGAATACGAAGGGCGTTACGGCGTCGAGGACACGCGCCAGGCTATTATCGAAGCGCGGCTGCAGGGCATTTTCCCCTTCTGCCTGACCATCGATCGCCAGGCGGCGAACTATTTGCCGCGCATATTCGGCGCCAACCAATACGCTCTGCTACCGAAACCCGAACTGCTGCCCACGGTCTTACTGGATTGGATGAAACGGCTGGTGGCGGTTTAGAACGGGATCTCGTCAATACCGCTCTCGGTATCGGTGGTTTCCGTGCCCGTGGTGCATTGTGCGCGAAACGCACAAGTGGGCGTTCCTTAGCGGCATTAGCGCATTCCTGCACTTTGGAGCCAAGGGCGCAAGTTAGTACGATCTGTTTTTATACGCCCGCAAAACGTGAAATGAAATTTTCATTTTCCTCATGAAATGTTTAACCTAAATCAAAAAAGTACTTCATTTTGTTTTATTCTCAGCATTTTCGCGTAAATCTGGAACCGTATTTGATAATATTGATCAGGATTCGTACAGTTAAATAAAAGATCAACCATCAAGAGAGGCAGCCATGAAACTTGAATCGATTGCTTTACATTCCGGTTATGAACCCGAAGCGACCACCAAAGCGGCGGCAGTTCCGATTTATCAAACCACCTCGTACACTTTCGATGACACCCAGCATGGCGCCGACCTGTTCGACCTCAAGGTGGAAGGCAATATTTATACGCGCATCATGAACCCCACCACCGCGGTGCTGGAAAAACGCCTCGCCGAAATGGAAGGCGGGATCGGCGCACTGGCCGTGGCTTCCGGCATGGCCGCCATCAACTATTCGATTCAATGCATCACCGCCGCCGGTGACAACATCGTCAGCACCAGCCAGCTGTACGGCGGCACTTATAACTTGTTCGCGCACACCCTGCCCAAACAGGGCATCGAGGTACGCATGGCGTCTCACGACGATTACGCCACGATCGAAAAACATATCGACGGAAAAACAAAGGCGGTGTTCTGCGAAACCATCGGCAACCCGGCCGGCAACGTGGTCGATATCGAAAAGCTGGCGAATATTGCGCACAAACACGGCGTGCCGTTGATCGTTGACAGCACCGTAACCACGCCGTATTTGTGCCGGCCGTTCGATTTCGGCGCCGATATCGTGGTGCACGCGCTGACCAAGTACATCGGCGGACACGGCACCACCATCGGCGGCATTATCGTCGACTCGGGCAAATTCGACTGGGTGAAAAACAAGGATCGTTTTCCCATGTTGAACGAACCCGATCCCTCCTATCATGGCGTGGTTTATACGGAAGCACTTGGGCCGGCCGCGTACATCGCCCGCTGCCGGGTGGTGCCTTTACGCAATACCGGCTCGGCGCTGTCGCCTCACAGTGCATTCCTGATTTTGCAGGGCCTGGAAACGCTGGGACTGCGCATGGAGCGGCATTGCGAGAACACCCTGAAAGTGGCGCAGCATCTGACCACCCATCCAAAAGTCGCATGGGTAAGTTACGCCGCATTGCCCGACAGTCCGTTCCACGCCACCTGCCGGAAAATAGCCGGTGGCCGTGCTTCCGGCATTCTGAGCTTCGGCATCAAGGGAGGCCGGGAAGCCGGGGCGCAATTCATCGACGCATTGAAAATGATTTTACGCCTGGTGAATATCGGCGACGCGAAATCGCTCGCCTGCCATCCGGCCTCGACCACGCACCGTCAGTTAAGCCCGGAAGAATTAAAGACGGCCGGCGTGACGGAAGATCTGGTCCGGATATCGGTGGGGATAGAACATATCGACGATATTCTGGCGGATATCGATCAGGCGCTGGACAGTGTGACCGCGGGTTGACGCTATGTTGTTAAATTAAATTGCTCTCGCAGGGCCGCGGAGACGCAGGGGAAAACCCATTGAATTATTAAAAGCACTTTCAATTTTTCCCTGCGCTCTCGATGTACCTTGCTGCACGGCATGGATGTAAAGTGCGGCGCTAATGCCGCGAAGAAAACGTCCATAGACACTTCTTCCGGGCACAATGCGTCACGGATACAGAACTAATGTACTGGATGGCCGGGATCGGTATTCCCGCAATAAATTAAATTCAAAAATTGTTCAGCTATACAGAAAGCGAATATCGCCGTTGGGCGGATTGAAGGTATTGATCGAAGACGGCGCAGACGTGGCGGACGAACAGCCTGCCTTTTTCAGTGACGGTGACGACTTCGCCGTCGATCCTGATGATCTCCTGGGTCTGCAGGTCAAGTAACAAGGCGTGTTCCCTTATAAAGCCGTTTGGATTCCGATGCTTGTCGGCGACGTCGCGCAGATCCACGCGGTAATAACACATCAGTTCGGAAATTATTTCACGCCGCATTTTGTCTTCCGGTGTGACCGGCCGCCCCTGAGCGGCCGGCACAATCCCGTTGTTGACGGCATTCCTGTATTCCTGGCTGGACATGGTGTTTTGCACGTAACCGCCCGGCAGCGAGCCGATCGCCGACAATCCGAAACCGAGCACGGTGTCGGCGGTGTCGGTGGTATAACCCTGAAAATTGCGCCGCAAGGTTTTTGCGCTTAACGCCTTGCTCATGCTGTCGCTTTTGCGCGCGTAGTGGTCGATACCGATGGCGGTGTAACCGTTGCCGGTGAAGATTGCGCGCAGGTTTTCCGACATGCGGATGCGCTCCTCCGGCCCGGCCAGCGGCATCTCATCCAGCACGCGCTGGTGCTTGCGCATCCAGGGCACGTGCGCGTAACCGAATACGGCCAGTCGCCGGGGTTCAAGCGTCATGGCCAGTTCCGCGGTGTTGGCGAGGGACGCCAACGTCTGGTAAGGCAGGCCGTACATCAGATCCAGGTTGACGCGATCGATACCGGCATGGCGCAGTTGCTCTACGACTTCGGCGACCATTTCATAAGGCTGTATGCGATTGACCGCCTCCTGTACCCGCGCGGAGAAATCCTGCACACCCAGGCTGGCGCGGTTGACGCCGTTATAGGCATAGGCGGTGCACTTTTCAGGGTTCATGGTGCGCGGATCGATTTCAATCGCAATTTCAGCATGGGGCTGAATCGCGAATTCACGGTACAGCATATCCATGAGCCGGGTGAAGTCGTCCGGTTCGAGTATGGTGGGCGAACCGCCGCCGAAATGAATATGTCCGACCTTGAGTCTGTTGCCGATACGGCGACTCACCAGTTCGATTTCCCGAAGCAAAACCTCCAGGTAATCCTTCACCGGCGAATAATGGTGCGTGATATGAGTGTAACAGCCGCAGAACCAGCACAACTGGCGGCAATACGGGATGTGCAGATACAGCGAAACGGAATCGTCCGCCGGCAGCTCCGCCAGCCATTGTTCATAAAGGTTATGATCGAACGCCGTAAATTCGGTTGCCGGGGGATAGCTGGTGTAGCGCGGCAGACGTTGCTCTTGGAGGGGGGGAGGAGAGGATTCCGCCGCGCTACCAGCTATAGGAACACTTGAAATCGGCGTGGTTCTCCGTTTGGCCATAACCTTGACTTCGAATGAGGGCCGACTTTTGCAATACCCTATGCGTGCATTCTAGCCGCGAACGCGGGGGGAACCTTGATCTGGGTCAAATGGAGACGAATCGGAAGCCGTTATTCGTGATTTTTAAGCCGCTGAACGTTGTGAATAACGATGGTCTGCTTGTCCACGGAAATAAGACCTTCCTGCGTCAGGGCCGACAACAGGCGGGAAAACGATTCCGGCTTGATGGATAATTTCGAAGCCAGCACCTGCTTGGGAATGGTCAGTGTCAGGGTGTGGGAATTGCCGGCGTCCGGGGGCAGCTGGTTGAGCAGGTAACGAATCAGGCGGTGCATGGCGTTCTGCTGCGCCAGATGATCCAGTTCCTGCAAGTGATGATGCAGTCGCATGCTCAGATCTGCCAGCAGGCGGAAACAATACTCGGTGTTTTGCGCGAGAATATCCAGGTAGGCCTGGTTTGGGATCGCATACAGCACACTGTCAACCAATGCCTGCGCGGTCACCGGGTAGGCATGGTTCTGCATGAACATCACCGCCTCGGCGAACGTACTGCCGGGATACATGATTTCAATGACCTTCTCCTGCCCGGCCGGTGAGATCCGCGACAGTTTGATCTGGCCTGCACCGATCAGGTAAAACCGCTCCGCCGGATCGCCGTGGTGAAACAGAATATCACCCGCTGGCAAAGAGTGCTGCCGCACCCGCTGCGACAACCCGGTCAATAACGCTTCATCAATGCTGTTGAACAGATAGTGCTGTTTCAGCTTGCTTCTGATCTCGTTGGTATCCGCAGCGGCCACTCGTTACAAACACGCGCAAAAAGAATGCGGTCAGTGTGCCGCAAAACCACCGCAGGGACAAGCGGTCTACTGTCAAAGCCGCCTAGGGTGAAAGACGTTCGATATTCCAACCCTGGTTCCGCGCATCGAGCCGGTAGCGGAAGCGGTCATGCAGCCGGTACCGACGGCTCTGCCAGAATTCCATGCAATCCGGTACAACGCGAAATCCGCCCCAGAAAGGCGGCAGCGGTATTTCCCCCTCCGCGAATTTTTCCTGTATTTGCCGGAACTGCTGTTCCAGGAGTTGTCTGGAAGAGACCGGCCGGCTCTGCCGCGAAGCCCAGGCAGCCAGTCGGCTGTTGCGCGGACGGGACATAAAGTAACGCGCCGCTTCCTCGACTGACAGCTTTTCAGCTCTGCCCTCGACACTTACCTGCCGGTTCAACACCGGCCAGGCGAAATGCAGGCTGACTTTCGGGTTGCCGGCGATTTCCGCCGCCTTACGGCTTTCGAGATTGGTATAGAAGACAAAACCCGACTCATCGAATTGCTTGAGCAATACCACCCGCTGCGAAGGCTGCCCGTCGGCGGAAACGGTCGACAGGGTCATGGGGACCTCATCGACACTCACCGACTTGCCGGCCTCCCGCAACCAGCCGTCAAACTGCCGGAAGGGATTTTCATCGAGATCACGGCGTGACAAACCCCGTTCGTCAGCGTCGACAGCCTGCATCGTCAGTCTGTGTATTTTCTGAACACCAGCGATGCATTGGTGCCGCCGAAACCGAAGCTGTTGGACATTACCGTGCGCAAACCCGCATTGTGACGGCATTCACGGGCGATCGGCATATCTTCGGCATCCGGATCCAGGCGTTCGATATTGGCGGAAGCGGCGATAAAGTCATGCTCCAGCATCAACAGGCTGTAAATGGCTTCCTGAACGCCGGCCGCACCCAGCGAATGGCCGGTGAGCGATTTGGTCGAGCTGATAACGGGTATATTCTGTCCGAACACTTCCTTGATAGCGCCCAGCTCCTGAGTATCGCCGGTCGGCGTGCTGGTGCCGTGCGCATTAATATAGTCTACAGGCGCATCGAGATTTTCCATCGCCAGCCGCATGCAGCGCACCGCGCCTTCGCCCGAGGGCGCCACCATGTCGTAGCCATCGGAAGTGGCCGCGTAGCCGACGATTTCGGCGAGAATTTTCGCACCGCGTTTGCGGGCATGCTCCAGCTCTTCCACCACCAGAATGCCGCCGCCGCCGGCAATCACAAAACCGTCCCGATCGGCGTCGAAGGCGCGGGAAGCGGTTTCCGGTGTTTCGTTGCGCCCGCTGGACAAAGCGCCCATGGCGTCAAACAGCATCGCCAGGCTCCAATGCTCCTCTTCGCCACCGCCGGCAAACACGATATCCTGCTTGCCCAGTTGGATCTGCTCCATGGCCGCACCGATGCAATGTGCACTGGTGGCGCAGGCGGAGGTGATCGAGTAGTTCACGCCCTTGATTTTATAAAAGGTGGACAAACAGGCCGAGACGGTGCTGCCCATGGCGCGCGGCACCCGGAACGGGCCGACCTTACGGATACCCTTGTCACGCAGAATGTCTGCCGATTCGACAACGTTGGCATTGGAACCGCCGCCCGAGCCGGCGATGATGCCGGTGCGCGGCGAGGACACCTCGTTTTCCGACAGGTTCGCGTCGGCAATCGCATCACGCATGGCAATGTAGGCGTACGCGGCCGCGCCGCCCATCATGCGTATCGGCTTTCGATCAATCTGGTTAATCAACTCAGGATCGATGCTGCCGGAGACCTGGCTGCGCAGGCCGGCGTCCCGGTAGGCTTCATTGAAGCGTATGCCGGAACGCCCCGCTTTCAGGCTTTCCGTCACGCTGGCTTTATCGTTGCCCAGGCAGGATACGATGCCCAGCCCGGTAATGACGACGCGTTTCATTTAATTCCTCGGTGATCAGGATTAATCAAATCGAAGCATTGGGATTGGCGAACAAACCCACCCGCAAATCCTTGGCCATGTATATCTGGTTCCCATCGACCCACATCTCGGCGTCCGCGATAGCCAGCTTGAGTTTCTGCATGATGAGCCGCGAGATATCCAGCCGGTAAAGTACTTTTTTCGCCGTCGGCAACACTTGGCCCTTGAACTTGATTTCACCCGCGCCCAACGCGCGACCGTAGCCCTTGCCGCCTTTCCAGCCAAGAAAAAAACCGATCAATTGCCACATGGCGTCCAGCCCCAGGCAGCCCGGCATCACCGGATCGCCCTTGAAATGGCATTGGAAAAACCACAGATCCGGCCGGATATCCAGCTCAGCCTCAATCCGCCCCAGCCCGTGGCTGCCGCCATCATCGTTGATTTCGGTAATGCGGTCGAACATGAGCATGTCGGGCTTCGGCAACCGTGGCCCATCGGGCCCGAACAGTTCGCCGTCGCCGCAACGCAGCAGATCCTCGTACTCGTAATGACTACGAGCCGGTTTGGTGACAGTATTCATTTTATTCATTCCTTTAATATAGTGAAACGTGCAGAAACCCCGACGAATCAGGGCCTCCGAAAGGTATCACTATCTGGGAAGAAAAAAACCCTGTATACCAAAATTATTTCAATTATCAACCCGGTTGACCGTCAATTCGCGGCTTTATCAGTACTGGCGAGTACACCACCAGGAACCCGGTGAACCCCAGTATCCAGAAGACCTGGGAAAGCGCGATCCACAGACGGTAATGCTCCATGCCAACCAGCGGCAAAAATACCCGGATAACGGCGGCGACGATCAGGGCCAGCAAAATATAAACCACGGCTTTCGGCGGCCGGCGGATATTGCGGCCGGTGTGGCCCAGCGAGACTCGCGCCATCATGCCCAGCGTAATCACCCCGATGCCGCCGACGGCGAACGCATGTACGCTCAGAAAAGGAGAAATACCGAAAAAGACGGCGGCGGCGTACAAGATGAAACCCGCCACGATGAAAGTATAGCCCGCGTGCAGGCTCCACAGCAGGGGATGACGGAGTATGGCGGGGGTGAACCAGCCGTACAGCCTGAACGCATGCAGCACAAACAGCAGGATTGCGGTCACCGCGGCAGCCTGCTTCAACCCGGTGAACACTTCCAGCAGCATGAACAACACGAACAGCAGCAAGGCGGCGATATCCAGCCAGCGGCGGTTTTTCAATGTCACCTGCTCATCCACGCCACGCTCGGTAAAAAAAGGTATCAGTCGCCGGCTCATGGTAAGAATGAGCGCAATAATCAAATAAAAACCGATATAAAGACCGATCCTGTCGCCCTGGCTGCTCCAGCCGAAAACCCCTGCATAAAACAAGGTGTTACCAAAACCCAGCAACAGGAGTTTGGAAACAATTCCGAGTTGCCGCCATTGCCTGGCCCGGACGATGGGAATCGCCACCGCGACCAGCAGAAAAATCATAAACCCCAGATCCAGTGCCGCCAGCACATATTGACCGCCGGGCAGATTCACAAAAGGCGCCAGACGCGCCAACGCCCACACTGCAACCAGCAACGCCAGAGGAAGACCGTGTAATGTCTGGACTCCCGTCCAGTTTCTGACGGCCGTCAGCAGGAACCCGGCGATCACGGCCATGCTGTAACCGTAGATCATCTCGTGCGCATGCCAGGTCATCGCCGGCAATGTCGCGAGCGGCAGACTGCCGCCGAACACGTATATCCCCATCCATGCCAGCATCGCGACCAGGGCGTAAGCGGCGGCGACGGCGAAAAAGGGACGAAACCCGAGGTTGAAAACAGCGATGGATTGCCGTGAGGGAGTTGAATCCTGAATATTATGCATTTTGCCGGGTCTCGAAGGTTTTCAAATACAAGCGGCTTTATTACAACTGCCGTGAATTTTAATATGCCTTAATATAGCAGAGGCTTGACTTGGGTTAAGAAACTCCCGTTCAACGATGAGATCTTAAGGCAGCCGGAGGGAGTTGTGGAAAATAAAGAGAACGTATCTGGTGTCGGTAAGCTTATCGCAGAAAGCGTGCCTCCCTCAAGGAGGGAGGCTTTATCGCAATTTCCGAACCGTGCGCCGGGCCTACTTTATCATGCGCTTGCGCAGGGTAACCAAGCCAATGAGACCGAGACTCAACAGGGAAAGTCCGCCGGGTTCGGGAACTTCGACGGCTCCCAGGTACAGAAACATGTCGTCATAATCATGATCTGGGCCGGCGCCGCCGTCATCAAAGGCAAGCCAGACCTGGTTACCTGATATGACCTGCATGTTATAGATGCTCATAAAGAAGTTTGGTGCATCGACATCCCTGTTGGTGTTATCGGGATTCGAGCCGTTTACGACACTTTCTCCGGTGGTGGTTACCCGGAATTCGAATGGGACCAGTCCGGCCGGGAGATACATGCTGTGGAGGTACTCCCCGCCGATTCCTCCTTGAGAGACCTCATTAAACCCGGGCGTTTCGGTATCAAAAATGACGGTATCGTTTATCAGGAACTGATTACCATAGCCGGCTTCAAAGCCTTGAAAATAGAAGTTCACGATGGAAGGCTTCTTCAGCATTAATTGAGCACCATAGAAGCCATAGAGATCTATAGGGCCCTCATCGTTGAAGAAGACAGGAGTATCGATATAATGAACCGAACCGTGCTGGCCCATTCCAGCCCCTGGCGGACCCACATCAAGAAGAAAAGGCGAACCCTCATCAATATAAGACGCATTGGCGGGATTTATTGCGGTCAGCAATAATCCGAGCCCCATAAACTTCATTATATTTCTCATTACAAAAAACCTCCGGATTTATTGGGTATGAATGCATCTCCATGTTGCAAATCCGACGCCGGGTCTACTTTATCATGCGCTTGCGCAGGGTAACCAAGCCTATGAGACCGAGACTCAACAGGGAAAGTCCGCCGGGTTCGGGAACTTCGACGGCGCCCAGGGACAGAAACATGTCGTCATAGTCATAATCGGGGCCGGCGCCGCCGTCATCAAAGCCAAGAAAGATTGAGTTGCCTGATATCATCTGCATGTTGAAGATGCTCATGAAGATGGCAGGGGAATTAATATCTCCACCGGTGCTATTATCGGGATTCGAGCCGTTTGCGAGACTTTCTCCGGTGGTTGTTACCCGGAACTCAAACGGTATCAGGCCGGCCGGGAGATACATGCTGTGGAGGTACTCTCCGCCGAGCCCTGCTTGAGAAACTTCATTGAATCCCGGTGTTTCGGTATCAAAAATAACGGTATCGTTCACCAGAAACTGATTGCCATAACCGGCTTCAAAACCAAGAAGGCTGAAGGTCACGATAGAAGGCGTTTTCAGCGTTAGTTGAGCACCATGGAAACCAAAGATAGTTATAGGACCCATGTCGAAGATAGGACTGTCGGAATAATGAACTCCCCCCGGCGTGCCCCTTCCAGCCCCTGGCGGACCCACATCAAGAAGAAAAGGCGAACCCTCATCAATATAAGACGCATTGGCGGGATTTATTGCGGTCA
>DASVCP010000055.1:0-5457 GCA_036381555.1 Gammaproteobacteria bacterium | reverse complement strand
CAAAGCCATCACCAGTTCGACAGTATCCAGGGAATCCGCGCCAAGATCATCAACAAATGAAGATGAATTGGTAACTTCCTCTTCCTTGACACCAAGCTGTTCAACAACAATCTTTTTCACGCGTTCTTCAACACTGCTCATAATGCGTTTGGCCTCCAAGTCTTTATCGAAGCAGTTTAACTGCGGACGGTATTGTAGTGAAAAGCGCATGTGGTTACCACTTTAAAATATCCGGCGGCCACAAGCAATAATTACCATAAATATCAATAAGTTATAGAAAATACATGAAGTAATTCCGTGATTTTTGCAGGCTTAATTCATATACATGCCGCCATTTACATGCAAAGTTTCTCCGGTAATGTAGCCCGCTTCCGCAGATGCCAGAAAGGCGACGGCATGGGCAATATCCCCAACGTCGCCCAACCGATTAAGTGGAATTTGCTGTTCCAGGGCCGCGCGTTGATCCGCCGGTAATTGACGGGTCATATCGGTGTCGATAAAGCCCGGAGCCACCACGTTGACCGTGATGTTACGAGAACCGATTTCACGCGCAAGCGATTTGCTGAACCCGATAACGCCGGCTTTCGCGGCCGAATAGTTGGTTTGACCGGGATTTCCCGAAACACCGACAACCGACGAGATAGTAATAATCCGTCCCTTGCGTGCTTTCGTCATACCTTTCAGGCAAGCACGGCTTAACCGGAAAACGGGAGTCAGATTGGTGGCAATAATAGCGTCCCACTCCTCGTCCTTCATGCGCATCAGCAGATTGTCGCGGGTAATACCGGCGTTGTTTACCAGGATTGAGACGGCGCCGAACTGTTCGACGATCGATTTCAACACATTGTTGATCGATGCGGCCTGGGTGACATCCAAAACCATGCCTTGACCCTTGCAGCCTGCCTCATCCAGATAGCGGCTGATTTCCCGGGCGCCGTTATCAGTGGTTGCGGTACCTATGACAGTTGCACCACGCCTCCCCAGTTCGGCGGCAATTGCTTTTCCAATACCGCGGCTTGCGCCGGTCACCAGCGCAATTTCATTGTCCAACCTCATACGGTTTCCCCTTTCAATGCAGTCAATGTTTTTTGCAAACCGGCAGGCGAATCGACTGCTACTACCTGCAATGTCTTATCGATACGACGACAAAGTCCCGCCAGTACCTTGCCCGGGCCCAATTCGAACACAGCTTCGACACCTTCGTCGACCATGGCATTAATCGTATCGACCCATAATACCGGACTATGTAACTGCAGTTTCAGGGCCTCCATGATCGCCTCCGGTTCGTCACGACCGGCTGCGTCAATATTGTGCAGAACCGGTATTTTGGGAGGATGAAACGTCATCATGGACATGCGTTCATAAAGCTTTTCAGCGGCTCCGATCATTAAACTGCTATGTGACGGTACGCTCACAGGCAATAACAGTGCACGTTTGGCGCCGACAGCGACCGCCTGCTCAATAGCACGGGCCACTGCACCGCTATGGCCGGCGATAACGACTTGCTCCTGCGTATTGAAATTCACCGCCTCGACCACTTCGCCTTCGGCAGCTTGTTTGCAAATTGCCTGTACATCGTCGTCCTCAAGACCGAGAATGGCTGCCATGGCGCCTTCACCGGCGGGTACGGCCTCCTGCATCAATCGGCCCCGTTCAGCTACCAGCTTAACCGCATTGCTGAACGAGAGAACGCCGGAAGCCACCAGCGCTGTGTATTCCCCAAGGCTATGGCCGGCCAAATAGCTCGGGGCCGGTAAACTTTCATGCTGCCAGACCCGCCAAACCGATACGCCGGCGGCGAGCATAACCGGTTGTGTGTATTCGGTCTGGTTCAACTTGTCATCGGGGTTCTCGCCCACCAATCCCCACAGATCGTAACCCAGCGTTGATGAAGCCTCCTCGAAAGTTTGTTTAACGATGGGATAATTCTCACCAAGTTCGGCCAGCATATTTACCGACTGAGAACCTTGGCCCGGAAAGACAACCGCAAATTTCATTGTTCTTTACCTCGTTTATTTCAAACCCAGCACGTCCTGCATATCGTACAAACCGGGAGGTTGCCGCATGAGCCATTCGGCGGCACGCATTGCGCCTTTTGCAAAAGTCATGCGGCTGCTCGCTTTGTGGGTTATTTCGATCCGCTCGCCGATATCCGCGAACATAACCGTATGCTCTCCAACAATATCCCCCGCTCGAATTGTTTCAAAACCGATGGTCTTACGCTCGCGCTCGCCGGTATTACCTTCTCTGCCGTAAACCGCATGAGCCGAAAGCTCGCGATTCAAGGCCTGCGCCACGATTTCCCCCATACGCAGGGCCGTACCGGAAGGCGCGTCAACCTTATGGCGGTGATGCGCTTCAATCACTTCAATGTCAACGTCGTCGCCCATCACACGCGCAGCCAGGTCCAGCAGTTTAAAACAGAGGTTCACTCCCACGCTCATATTGGGCGCAAATAAGACGCCAATGCCCGTCGCGGCCTCCGCAATACGTTCTTTTCCGTCTTCTGAAAAGCCCGTAGTCCCGATGACCATTTTTTTTTCATGGCTGCGGCAAACTTTCAAGGCGGCGAGACTGGGTTCCGGACGGGTAAAATCCACCAGAACATCGAACTGTTGCGCGGCATCGGCCAACGAGTCGCCGATTTTGACCTTCAACTCCCCCAAACCCGCCAGCTGGCCGGCGTCCACACCAATTAAATCGGAGCCCGGCCGCTCAATGGCGACTGTCAATTCCAACTGCGGATGCAAGATGCAGGCCTCTATAAGAGCGCGCCCCATACGGCCGGCTGCGCCATGAACTGCGATCCGGATCATAGATTATTTGCTCCCAAAACGTTCGGTTGGACAAATACGTCTTTAATAAATAATGCCGCCGGCAAGCCGGATTAAAACTTCATGTCCTCAAAAAACTTTTTGACGCCTTCCAGCCAGCCGCCTTCCTGCGGCGCATGTCGGCGACCGCCGCTTTTGAGAGTTTCCTCAAACTGGCGCAGCAGATCTTTCTGCTGTGCCGACAAATTGACCGGGGTTTCGACAATCACCTTGCAGAGAATGTCACCACGCGGGCCGCCCCTCACCGGCTTAACGCCCTTGCCGCGAATTCTAAAGGTTTTGCCGGTCTGCGTCTCGCCGGGAATCTTTAGCTTCACCCTGCCGTCAAGCGTTGGAACTTCCAACTCACCGCCCAGTGCCGCCGTGACCAGACTGATGGGGATGCCGCACAACAAATGACTGCCTTCGCGGGTAAAGATGGGATGCGGCTTGACATGAATCTGCACGTATAAATCGCCGGGCGGCCCGTTGTTCTGACCGGCTTCACCCTCGCCCGACAAACGGATGCGGTCGCCAGTATCCACCCCGGCGGGCACCTTGACGGACAACGTTTTATGCTGCTGCACGCGTCCGGAACCGGCGCACTTCGCACATGGATCTTTAATAATTTTCCCCGATCCATGGCAACGCGGACAGGTTTGTTGTATCGAGAAAAAGCCCTGCTGCATTCGTACCTGTCCAAGTCCATTGCAGGTGGGACAGGTCTGGGGCTGTGTACCGGATTGCGCCCCGGAACCGTCGCAAAGGTCGCAGGTTTCCAGTTTCGGTACGCGGATTTTAACCTCGGTACCCTGTACCGCATCTTCCAGGCTGATATCCAGGTTGTACTGCAAATCGGCGCCACGATAAACGCGACTGCCGCCCCGGGCGCCACCGCCGAAAATATCCCCGAACACGTCACCGAAAATATCGCTGAAACTGGCGCTGCCGAATCCGCCCGCGCCGGCGCCGCCTCCCATACCGCCCACACCGGCATGCCCGAACTGATCGTACGCCGCCCGTTTCTGGGGGTCACTCAACACCTCATAAGCTTCCTTGGCTTCCTTGAATTTCTCTTCCGTGGCCTTGTCGTCGGGATTGCGGTCGGGATGATACTTCATTGCCAGACGCCGATAAGCCTTTTTCAAATCGGCCTCGCTGGCGTTTTTCTCCACCCCTAGTACTTCGTAATAATCGCGTTTTGCCATCGTGGACATCTGTTGAAATTATTTTTCGGTCAGTTAAGACATATTCTCATGCCGGTAACAAAACCGCTGTTTTCATAATGCAACGGGATAACCCGCCGGCGGAGGCAGGTTATCCCGGAATACTGGCGAACGACTGACTGCTGTTTACTTGTCGTTCTGGACCTCTTCATAGTCCGCGTCGACCACGCTTTCATCCGCTGAACTTTGGCCGCCTTCGGCGCTTTCCGCCTGGCCGGCCTGCGCCCCACCCTGCTGCTGGTAAACACGTTGGGCAAGTTTACCCGCATGCTCGGTCAAGGCGGTGGTCTTTTGCCTGATCGTTTCGATATTGTCGGATTTGACCGCTTCCTGCAAATCGCCAATAGCGGACTCAATCTGTTCCTTTTCGGCGGACTGCACTTTATCGCCCAGTTCATCCAGCGACTTGCGAGTGGCATGAATCATGTTTTCCGCCTGGTTACGG
The DNA here is from genome assembly GCA_036381555.1 of Gammaproteobacteria bacterium. Lineage (GTDB taxonomy): Bacteria > Pseudomonadota > Gammaproteobacteria > HTCC5015 > HTCC5015 > DASVCP01. Next base: position 973 of record DASVCP010000055.1, on the reverse strand, counting down.
GCTTCGATCAGTTCGCGCAGCTTTTTGTCCTCCGCCGCATGCGCCTCGGCATCCTTGACCATCTTTTCGATTTCCTCGTCGGACAGACCGCTGGATGCCTTGATCACGATCGATTGCTCTTTGCCCGTCGCTTTGTCCTTTGCCGAGACGTTCAAAATGCCGTTGGCATCGATATCGAAATTCACCTCGATTTGAGGCACTCCACGGGGGGCCGGAGGGATATCGGTTAAATCAAAACGCCCCAGGGACTTGTTGCCGCTGGCAACCTCGCGCTCTCCCTGCAGAACATGCACGGTCACCGCAGTTTGATTGTCTTCCGCCGTCGAGAACACCTGACTGGCCTTGGTCGGTATCGTGGTGTTTTTCTCGATCAGCTTGGTCATCACGCCGCCCAGAGTTTCGATGCCCAAAGACAGGGGCGTCACGTCGAGCAACAGCACGTCCTTGACGTCGCCGCCCAATACGCCGGCCTGGATGGCGGCACCGATCGCCACGGCTTCGTCGGGATTGACGTCTTTCCGGGGGTCCTTGCCGAAGAAATCCTTTACCGCCTGCTGGACCTTGGGCATGCGGGTCTGGCCACCGACCAGAATGACATCGCTGATATCGTTCACGGTCAGGCCGGCGTCCTTCAACGCGGTCTTACAGGGTTCGATGGTCCGCTGAATCAAGTCTTCGCACAACGATTCGAGCTTGGCGCGAGTGATCTTTATGTTCATGTGCTTCGGCCCGGAAGCGTCGGCTGTAATATACGGCAGGTTGATGTCGGTCTGCTGGCTGGACGAAAGCTCGATCTTGGCTTTCTCGGCGGCTTCTTTCAGCCGTTGCATCGCCAGGGGATCGCCCTTCAGGTTGACGCCCTGATCCTTCTTGAATTCGGCAACCAGGTAATCGATCAGGCGCAAATCAAAATCCTCGCCGCCGAGGAAAGTGTCGCCGTTGGTGGATAACACTTCGAACTGGTGCTCTCCAT
>DASVCP010000054.1:0-4453 GCA_036381555.1 Gammaproteobacteria bacterium | reverse complement strand
CGCGTTAAGAGTTTCTCGAGAAACAGATCCTCCACCGGTTGATGCACCGCCTTGTGGAAGCGCTTTATCAACAAAGTGGCGTCGAGCAGCCATTCGCAATCCGATGTTATATGGTTCCTGAACTGGTTAAACCGGGCATTCATCAACGCAATGATTTGCTGGAGATGCTCGTGTTCATGCCGTAATTCGTGAATGATGTCAGTCATATTCCACTTCCTCCGCTGGCAGGACTATCAATCCCGGCGCCGCCAATTCGCCTTTTGAAAATGTCGTTTTATTGCACGGCAGGCCCGGCTTGGTTTTCCGGCCACGCCTGTGCGAGCTGATCGCCGCTTCCTCAAATTTTTTAAACAGATTTTTCAAATGCATGTTCATTCCAATTTTTTTCGGTTCCGGAAAGCCTTCGGCTTACCCGGCGGCGCGACGGCGCGGGCCGGCTCTTGGCGGCAGCGCCGGAAACGCCAGCACTCTCTCCAGTTCCCGTTTGGGTTTGATCAGGTCTTTCAGGGTATACCGGTCGAGCTCCGCGAAAAACGCGTTCAACGCGTCGCGCAACACCTTGCGCAGCATGCAAACGCCTGTAATCCGGCAATCTCCGCCGTCTTCCTGAAAGCATTCGACCAGCACGGTATTTTGCTCGCACTCCCGCACAATCCGGCCGATGTTGATTTCGTCCGCCGGGCGCGCCAGCCGCAGCCCGCCGTTCTTGCCGCGGACGGTTTCCAGGTAACCGGCCACGCCCAACTCATGCACCACCTTCATCAAATGATTGCGGGATACGTCGTAAGCCTTCGATATTTCAGTGATGGTCGCCAGGCCTTCCTGCTTGACGGCGACAAACATCAACACTCTCAGGGCATAATCGGTATAAGTGGTCAGTCGCATCTCGCCTGCCTTATGGTTTCAGTATGCTTTAACATATATTTAAAATACATCTTTGTCAAGAAGAGCCCGCAGCCTGGAAATCATCGCCAGCGAAGCGCTTAAGGAAGCATCGCGAAACATTCCAGAAAAATCAGCGCAATCCCTTGATTTTTCTCACTTTTTAAGTAGGCTACTGCATCATCGCCCAATAACAGCCCGACGGTAAAATGAAAATAACAACCGGCCTTTCGCCCAGTGTGCTCTGCCTGATATGCCTGATCGGCATGCAAACCCAATCCGCTTTTCCCTCGGGGCTGGAAGAACTGGTGGTTACGGCGCGTAAAAAAGAAGAAGCGCTGCACAACGTTCCCATCTCGGCTGTGCCGGTCAGCGGTGAAAAAATCCAGCAACACGACATCGCCAACCTGGCGGAACTTTCAGCGTATGTGCCCAATGTGCATATCGGCGAAGATCTGATCACTTCCCAACTGTACATACGCGGCATCGGCTCCGGAATCAACCCCGGGTTTGAACAGTCGGTTGGCGTGTTTATCGACGGCGTCTACTTCGGCCGCGGCCGCTCCTCCCGCAACCCCTTTTTGGATATCGAGCGGGTGGAAGTGTTAAGAGGCCCGCAGAGCGTGTTATTCGGCAAAAACACGGTTGCCGGTGCCTTGAATATCGTTACCGCCAATCCGACCGAAACCTGGGAAAACTCGCTGACCGCGCTCTATGAAACCGAACTGAAAGAATACGCCTTAACCGGCGTGCTGTCCGGTCCGCTTTCCGGCAATCTGGGCATGCGGGCGGCGTTCCGCGCGGCCGGCATGGAAGGCTGGATCGATAACACCAACAAGCATGAAACCGAACCGAAAACCGAAGACCGCGAGTTGCGACTGACTCTGGACTGGCAGGCGGCCAACAACGTCGAAGTGCTGGGAAAGATCTGGACGGGAACGTTCGATACAACGGGCCGCGCACTCCAGGTGACAACCTGTTCCCCTTCCATGCTGGGCTTGCTGGCATTCAACGGCTTCAGTGCCGATTGTTCGCTGGACGAACGGAAGAACGCCGCGGGAACGAGAGTTACCAGCCTGAACGGCGTAACCGGAGTCGACTTCAACGACGAACAGTCCACGACGAATTTTCAAAGCGCGAGCGCCGCCGTCAATTGGAATCTGGAATCTCTTACCGTTACGTCGATTACCGCCTATTCCAAGTACGATTTCGTCGATCATCATGACCTGGATTTAACGCCGCTGAGCTTTCTCTCCCTGCAACTGACCGAGGATTACAACCAGGCGAGCCAGGAACTGCGCGTCGCGACCGACCGCGGCGGGCGGCTGGATTACACGGCGGGTATCTACTGGGAGCGATCCGATCTGCTGACAGTCGGCACCACGCACATTTCAGACCTGCAGTTCCCCGGCGGATTGACGGGCGGCCTGTTGCCTATCGGCCCGCTGCTCGGAACCAGTATTATCAGTTCCGACCAGGAAGCCGAAACCTTCGCCGTATTTGGCGAGATCAACTGGCGAATCGACGACCGTTGGAATCTGATCGGCGGGTTGCGGTATACCAAGGATAAAAAAGCCATCGACCAGTATCAGGTGCTTGCCGACCTCGGTGCAACCACTCCCACGAACAACCCGGATATCCTCACCGCGTTTCCGCTGCTGCTTAACGTGGAGCCTTATGTCATCCGTGACTCTTTTGAAGAGTCGAATGTATCGCCGGGCTTAACCGTCCAATGGCAACCCGACGATACATTGATGACTTACGCTTCCGTCAAAGCCGGTTACAAAGTCGGCGGGTTCGATTTTCCCCATCCGACCGCCGATACCGGCAACTTCCGCTACGAGGACGAGGAAGTCACGGCCTATGAGCTGGGCGCCAAAAAGGTATTTCCGGAAGTGCAGGCGGATATTAACGTTGCGATATTCAAAAACGATTTCGAAGACGTGCAGGTCAGCGTGTTTAACGGCGTGTTGAACCTCGTCGTCGACAACGCCGCGGAAACCCGCAGCCAGGGCGTGGAAATCGACGGCCGCTGGCGAGCCTCGGATCGTTTTTCCCTGCGCGGCATGCTCGCATACCTTGATTCAAAGTATGTGCGGTTTCCGGGTGCGCAATGTTATGTTGGCCAAACGCCCGCGCAGGGCTGCATTAACGGCGCACAGGATCTGTCGGGCAAGGAAACACTGTTTTCACCCGAATGGAGCGCAAACCTGACCCTGGAATACCGGAATACGATTTTTACAGATTGGCTGTTGACGGCCGCGCTCGATTATCAGTATGTCGATGAGCATGTGATCACCGACGACCTGGACCCCAATCTCCACCAGTCAGGTTTCAGCAAGTACAATCTGCTCGTGGGACTGGACAGCCCGTCCGGAAAACTGTCGATTGCCTTTATCGGCAAAAACCTGACCGATGAAATAACCGGCAGCGCGGCAAACGACGTTCCTGTTTTTGCCGGTTCCTACTTCAAGCACACCGATCCGCCGAGAACGCTTGCCCTGCAAGTCACTTATCGTTACTAAGGAAACTCTGTTTAAGTCAGAGTTTCCCTAAGAGAGTCGTCAGGAAATATTCAACTTCGGGGCGTGGCGATACTTAAGACACGCTTAACCACACTTGGAATCGCCGCAGTTTAAACAGGTCAGGCAGTTGTCCATGCTGATAACGGCGAGCGTCTGGCATTTTTTGCACAATTGCGCCTCGCCCGGAAAGTCGCCGTCCGTTTTCGCATGTTGCCGCTTTTGCGCATGCTCCTCACGCTTGGCGTCGATAAACGCCTGCTGATGGACATCGGGCGCGCTTTTTTTCAACATGCCGATAGCGATCATGTGCTGCTCGATCACGTCGCCGATTTCAGCCACAATCGAGGGCGTATAGCGGCCGCCTTTTTTGAAATACCCGCCCTGCGGATCGAACACACTGCGCAGCTCATCGACCAGGAACGTCACATCGCCGCCCTTGCGAAACACCGCGGACAGAATCCGGGTCAGCGCGATAATCCACTGGAAGTGCTCCATGTTTTTCGAATTGATAAAAATCTCGAACGGTCGGCGCAATTCGTGCTCGGTGCCGGGGTTGAGAACGATGTCGTTAATCGTCACATACAGCGCGTGTTCGGATAACGGCGTTTTGATTTTATAGGTAACCCCTTCCAGCACATCCGGCCTGGCGACCTTTTCATGCATATGAATGATTTCCGCCCCGGATTTTGTTTCGGCTTCCGCGATTTCTCTCGGAATGGAATTTTTGTCCAATACTTCCGACTTGACGATTTTCCTGGTGATTTTATGCGGCATGGCTTAATCCCCTGATCAGTTTATTCAGAATCTCCCGTAATAGCCTTCTTTCAAAGCTTCGTGCAGATTGGCGGCGGTATGGATTTCACCGTCGTAATCGATTTCCTCGTTGCCTTTCACTTCGATGGCGGTGCCGTCCTCCAGTATAAACCGGTAGTGCGTGTTCTCCAGATCTTGTTCCTTGACCAATACACCCTGGAAAGCCGCGGGATTGAAACGAAACGTGGTGCATCCCTTGAGCTTTTTCCGGTACGCATACAGATAAATTTCTT
>DASVCP010000053.1:0-8305 GCA_036381555.1 Gammaproteobacteria bacterium | reverse complement strand
CGTTCCGGGCGACGCCCCCTGCGGATTATAAGCCATGCGTCCGCCGTGCGCGGCGATGATCGAGTGACTGATGTGCAGACCCATGCCCATGCCTTTGGACTTGGTGCTGAAAAAGGGGTTGAAAAGCTTGTCCTTGTGCTCTTCCAGCAGGCCGATGCCGTTGTCGTGCACGCTGATCCGGATTTCATTGCCCGATTCCAGTGACGTGGCGATCATGATCCTGCGGTCGGCCGGGTCGCGCGCCTCCAGCGCATCCACGCCGTTGAGCACAAGATTGAGAATAACCTGCTGCACTTGAACCGGATCGATGCTGACTGTCGGCATTGAAGGCGCCAGATTCATCATGAACCGAACTTCGCGTACACGGCTGTCTATCCGGGTTATCTCTATCGTGTCCGTAATCAGATCATTGATATTCACCGGTTCACGCACGGAATCGCGCTTGTTCACCAGGCTGCGCAATCGCCGTATCACCTGGCCGGCACGGCCGACCTGATCGCCGATCTTTTTCAAGGCCGCTTTCAGTTCGTCAATGTCGTGCATACCCGAATCGACCATGCGATAGCACGCCTGAGCATACGATGTAATGGCGCTTAACGGCTGATTCAGCTCGTGGGCAATACCGGTTGTCATCGCGTTCAAGGTGCCGAGCCGCTCCATGTGCGCCAACTGCTCGCGAGCTTCCCGAATCTCGCCGTCGCGCTGACGGATTTTGCGTTCGATTTCCTTGCGCTCGCTCATGTCGCGGATAATACCGGTAAAGCTGCGCTGTCTGCCGTCGCCGGCGATCTCGGTCACCGTCAGATGGATAGGGAATTCTTCTCCGCTTTTCTTCACGGCGTTCAGTTCCCGGCCGATGCCGATAATCTTGGCGTCGCCGGTTTCGATGTAATTGTGGATGTAACCGTCGTGCCGTTCGCGGTGCGGTGCACCCATCAGCATGCTGACATTCTTACCCAGCACTTCCTCCTTGTGGTAACCGAACATTCCGGCAGCGGCCGGGTTGAACATCAGGATGATGCCCCGTTCGTCAATGGTGACGATTGCATCGACCACGGAATTCAGTACGGCGGCGGCGCGCGCCTCCGACTTTTCCAGGTCCTTCTCGGCGCGGGAACGCGAACTGACGTCTATACCCGTGCTGACCACCTTAAGGACGCCGCCATGCTCATCCCGAATACAGCGATAGTGCCAGAATACTTGCGTCTCGCCGCCCGACCGGGTGAGCACCGGATTCTGGAAGTGACGGGCCTGTTCGTCACCGGACCCCATGATTCCGTCAAATTCGCGCCATATTTCATCGTGCCGGTCGGCCGGCACGAAATTCTCGATCCAATTTTGACCGATAATTTCCTCCGGACTCCAGCCGAGCAGCCGGGCGCCGTACTCATTGATATGAATGACCTTGGAATCCGGCCCCAGTGTCAGCAAAATGATTTCCGCCAACGCCAGGTAATCCTGTAATTCTCCCTGAGAAGCTCTAAGCGTCATTGAATCATAGTCCTTAATGTCCCCCCGTTAAGTTTGTCAACGTAAGGGATTTTTGTCCACACCACAGGCCGCAACAGCGGTTTTTTTGTGTTCTCTCCGTAAAAGTAACTAGACGATCTTGGCTGGCAGCCGCATTACCCCGCTCCCTCGCTCTCGAAATTTTTCCTTTTTTTTCAAACGGTTGCCATGTTTTTTGGCAAGAACTCCCTTCGCGGCCCACCGGCAGCCGATGGGAATTTTTACCGCATCGCTAGCTAAAAGTTCGGATTTGAAAGAAGTACGTACAGGGCTATAAATGCAACATCGGGTTACCGTTATCGACAACGATATGGAGCCGACACAAGGAACAACGAAACAAACTAACGAGATTCAGGAGCAAGCACCATGGGAACGATTCAACAACTTTACCAAACCGGCAATCCCGTCACTTATGCCGGATTCCCCGGTGCGCGTCCAGGCTCACTGTTGGGGATGCTGAGCGCCGAAAGCAGGACGTGGCTCGAACAATATATAGGCCGTCCGAAAATCCTGCAACGCAAGCAGCGCCTGTTCATGTCGGGTCAAAACAGCGACGGCCTTTACCTGATCAATTCAGGTTCGCTTAAGGCCTACGTTGAATCCGACAGCGGCGAAGAACAAATCACCGGTTTCCATTTCGCCAACGACGTGCTGGGTCTGGACGGCCTGGAAAACGGCCTGCACACCTACACGGTGGAAGCCCTGGAAACCGTCAGCGTCAGCCGTATCAGCTTCAACGTGCTGGAGCAGCTGGTCGGCCGTGATCCGCAGCTGCATCAACTGCTGCTGAAAAAAATCAGCCAGCAAATCGGTAACGAACATATGACGATTTTCATGCTCGGCAGGATGAATGCCGAACAGCGACTGGCCCAGTTCTTTCTCAAGCTGTCCTCGGTAATGCGTGACAGCGGCCGTGTAGCCGATCAGATCACTCTGAGCATGCCTCGCAATGACATCGCCAATTACCTTGGCTTGGCGCTGGAAACCGTCAGCCGGCTGCTGACCCGCTTCCAGAATTCCGGTTTGTTGAAAGTTGCACACCGTCAGGTGCAGTTATTGGACGCCGCGGGTTTGCAGCACATCGTCAAGCAGGGCGATCAGCGGTTGGCGCAAGTGCACTAACCGCCGATCGTACGGCAACTGCCTGACCGCGGCCTCCAAAGGAGCGAAAGGCAAGATGAAAACAGTCATACTTTCGATGGACAACATTCACAGCAGCGGTCGTCGGTTTGTCGATTATCGCCGCCGGCGCAGTCAACCATGAGCCCGACAGTAAGCGGCAGACGGAGTTACAACAGATCCTGGCGCAGAACCGCACTGTCTCCGCCCGCTCAGGCTAACAGACTATTGTTGTTGGTCGTACCAATGATCAATGCTGATAAACGGATCGGGCATGTACAGCCAGATCAATCGAAATCCTTCCTCGAACAGCCGGTCAACGGCCTCAGCTGACACCACCGGCGCGGCAACAAATAATTGCCGAGGATTCTGTCCCCGCAGGGTTTCAGCAGCCACCTGGATATTGTTGAAATTCTCCGCGATACCTTCATCAACCAGCACTACGGCTTTGCCGTTGATCGATGCCCGGCCGTATTTGCGCAGATAACCCTCGTTTTGACGTTGCAATTCCAGTTTTTCCTTGTCCACCACCTTGGAAACGGCTGACTCGGCGACGCCCAGCCTGTCAATGACCGCCCGGTCGAGGAACTGCACTTCGGACGAAATTGCTCCCATCGACAGCTGGTCGTGCCCCGGCACTCCCAGCTTGCGCACCAATATCGAATACGCGGGCGCGCTCAGCCCTTCGGCCACTTCGTGGGCCATGGTCATGCCGCCACCGGGTATGCCAAACACGACCGGAGCATACACAATCATGGGCTTCAACTTCGCAGCCAACTCCAGACCGGCGTTACGGCGGCTCAAAAACTGCATTTTGTACATGACGGCATTATGTATCAGTCCGAAAGCCCAAGTTTGATCCCGGTCAAAATTGTGCCTTCCCGGTTGAGGCATAATGAGTCCGCATCAAAACTAAGATATCGTACCGTAAGCGGGGAAATGTTGGAGAAATACACCGAAAGCGGAAAAAATATTACTACGCAAATATCCCAGGTGCTGCGACGCCGATAACGCGATATTTTCCCGGAACTCTCTGCGTCGCTTTCTTTCTATGGTTGCTCTGAATCAAGCTTTTTCGTTTGGATTAGAGCCTAACACTCAACCGTCCTGTCAAAAGGCGGAGCCCACAACGTCGGCGCCGCGCCAACGAACTGAATCAAGTTTATACCCCTATTGGAGCCCCTTATGAAAATGCAAAAAACTGCCGTTGAAATACAGATTCACGACGAACTTAATGAGCGACTGGAAGAGGTTCAGTGGGGCTGCGAAAACAGGGATCAGGATATCGATCTTCTATGCGAAAATGCTTATTTGCTGGCTGCGCTGAACCGACAGATACAGGATATGTTTGAAATGATAAACCGGAAACGGAACTTGCTCGAACAGGCAGATTGACACCTTCGACGGCATGGAACTTTCATAGGATACAGACATGTTTACTCTGAAATCGACTGCTTTCAAAAATGGCGGCGAAATACCGGTTCGCTACACCTGCCAGGGAGACAACATATCGCCGCCCCTGTCATGGTCCGACACTCCCGAAGGCACCCGTAGCCTGGCGCTGATCGTCGAGGACCCGGATGCGCCGGATCCCGCGGCGCCCGAAAGAACCTGGGTGCACTGGGTGTTGTACAACATTCCGCCGACAGTCACCGAACTGCCTGAAGGTGTTATGAAACTTCCCGAAGGAACGTTGGAAGGTATCAACGATTGGGAGCAGGAAGGTTACGGCGGCCCTTGTCCGCCGGTGGGTCGGCACCGCTATTTCCACATTCTTTACGCGCTGGACATAACGGTACGAGAGTTTCCTTATCCTCCCGACAGACAACAAATCTGGCAGGTCATCGCCGACAACGTACTGGCGGAAACGCAGTTGGTCGGCACATACCAGAAGAAATAAACGTGCATTTAACTTGTCTTCGAATTCGGGTTACGAAGGGATGATGGATTCTCAAAAATCACAAAAAAGCCTCTTAGAAAAATATTATCGCTGTCAAGCAACGCACACAAGGAATGCCGCAAAGGTTGCTTTCACCCGTTTCTTTCCCTGCTATCGAAATATACGATTTCCCACTAACGATTTATTTGTCGCCAGTCTGGTTACAATTGATGCGTTCACAATCTGGTAAAGGAGACAATGATGAAACAATCTTCGCAACCCCGTTCCGGCAAGAGCAAACAGTCTGCGGCGAAGCATTCCGCTTCCCAAAAAACGGACTCTGGAAACACCGTTGAAAACGAACAACGTCAGCAAATGATCGCGGAAACAGCTTACTTCATCGCTGAAGCGCGTGGCTTCAACGGCGAATGTCAACTGGATGACTGGCTGCAGGCGGAGGCCATGGTGGACAGACAGCTGTCAGGTCAGCAACCGAGTTAGAGCGCGGGAGGAATGGCAGCTATATTAACATGCAAATGCACTGCTGCACGTGGTTGCGGCATCTTCATCGTTTTCCCAGGTTGGCTTTTAAAGACCGCTTACTGGTTCGCGGGGAAATAAGCCGCGGTTATTCGCGGTGATATTTCTCCGCTTGCCCTGATGAACTGTCGGCGGCCCCCTATAAACCCTTGTCAACTTCACACCGCTTTGGCGCCGAGCGATCCGCCGATCAATGCGGCAATCAACGCCAGCAGGGAACTTACAAACAACGTCCAGATGACACCCTGCGTATAACTTGAAACCCGCTCCATCGTCTTGCTGAGCTCCAGCTTCGCCTGTTCCATTCTCTGGTTTACCTGCTGTGAAATGCCGTCAAGCAGGGCATTGATTTCCTGCTCAGACAGATTGGTATTGGCGACCAAGGCGTTGCGGGCGCCTTCGGTATTACCCATTACCAGCTGCCGGGCGATGGATTGCAGGGTATTTTGGTCAAGCTGCTCGATGGCTTGCCGCGCTTCCTGTGGAGAGACAGCACCGGCCTGCCCACCGCTTTCGGCAACCTGCGAAGCCGCCTGAGCCGCCTCCCGCTTGATCATTGTCTGGATTTCGTTCATCAACTGTGAATCCGCGACACCTTCAAGGTTCGGGCTCGCGGCGCCTGCACCTTGCGCCACCGCCTTCCCCAGGGTTGCGGCTCCGCCCAACAGCGACTGGCCCGCCTGGAACGCGTTACTCACTCCCCACGAACCCAACAACAGCATCAGCACAGTGCCCGCACTCCATAGTGTCAGTCCGTGCAACAAACCTTCCATATCGTTAAGCCGTCCCGCCAATCGGGCGGCCAGCACCCCACCGACGAAGAAGACTACCAGTTCAGTAAGGATAATCCAGATTATTGCCCCCCAACCGAGTCCGCTCCCCATGGCTTCAAGATCGCTCGCATCGGCGATGCTGACGCCGATGCCTGAACCGAGTAAAAATAACAGCCAACTTGCAGCGATTACAAAAAACAACCCCGCAATGACCGAACCCCAACTGATTACCGCCAAATCCGTAATTGCTGATTTTTCGACCGCCATCGCCGTTCTCCATGCACTGTGTTTGAAAAGAAATTCATCCTACGCTTGAACGCACGACCTAATTTGATTTTGAGCAAGGGCTGTGCCATTGGCAGGGGAAAGACCATCGCAATCAAACAAAACGACTTGCACCCGGGCAATTGTCGTTCTATAACGGATACATCCGGAACGTATCCATCCTTTGACACTCTAACCCTGGAATCCCGGCCACCTTCACTGAGCTGCCATGAAATCCATCAGTAAACAAACATTGGAGCTGGCGATTCTGCTGCTGATTGCTTTTGCCGTTTCCCCGGCTGGAGCGGACAGTTTGCGATGCGGAGGACATCTGGTCGGCACCGGTGAGCGCATGTTTATGGTCCGGAAATTATGCGGTGAACCGGACATAGTAGTGGTGTTGAGTTCCGCATATACCGTTGATTTCGGCTTTCTTCCCTACGATGAGGAGTGGCAGTACAACTTCGGACCGCAAAAATTCATGCGTTTCCTGCGCTTCCGAAACGGCCGCCTCAGCAGCATACAGACGGGCCCTCATGGTTTTATCAGCCCTTCCGGCAAATGCAAACCGTTTGAAATTTCCGAAGGCCTTTCGATACTGGAACTGCTCAACCGCTGTGGTGAACCCATGCTGATTGAGCGCCGTATTGCCGAATACGAATACCGGCTCGGACCCGCCGGTCCTTTTTTTCCGGTCGGCACCCCCGTCGAAGATTGGATTTATGACTTCGGCCGCAATCAGTTTTACCGCATTGTCACTGTTATCGACGGCAAGGTCATTGAGATCGTCAGCAGTGATCATCGCGGATAAAATTCCCTTTTTGCTTGAATGAGCAGTATATGAACAATCGTCACGATAAAACCCGCGCGATTGTTAAGCTGTCGGGGGGTACTCCTGCCTCCGATGGCGCCGGCGTCAAGCTGACGCGATTTATAGGCATCCCCGGGCTTGAGCAGCTTGATCCTTTTTTGTTATTTGATGTGTTCCGTTCGGATGAAGTTACGGATTACATCGCCGGCTTTCCGCCGCATCCGCATCGCGGCTTCGAAACAGTCACTTATATGTTTGCCGGCCGAATAAAACACGAGGACAACGCCGGACACGCCGGCGTGATCGAAACCGGCGGCGTCCAATGGATGACAGCGGGCCGCGGCATCGTGCACTCTGAAATGCCCCAACAGCAAAGCGGTTTAATGTGGGGCTGCCAGCTTTGGGTAAACCTGCCCTCAGGCGAAAAAATGATTCCGCCGCGCTACCAGGAGTTTTCAGCCGGACGAATCCCCTCAGAACAGCGTGCGCAGTGCCGGTTGAAAGTCGTTGCCGGGCAGACTTCAAAGGGCACGCAAGGCGCTGTATGTGATGTTGCGGTGGAGCCGCAATATTTTGATATCCGCTTGGAAGCCGGAGCCCGCTTCACTGAACCTGTACCGGAGTCGCACAATGCATTTTTATTTGTCGTTGAAGGCTCTGTCGGCATGCCGGGGCAAAATGGCAATGAAACCGCCGTTTCCGCAGGCAGCCTCGCAATTCTCGGCAACGGCAACCAAGTTGAGATAACCGGCGGCATAACGGCAAGCCGTTTGCTCCTGATCGCCGGCCGCACACTCAATGAGCCCGTTGCCCGCGCCGGACCGTTCGTGATGAACACCCGCGAAGAACTGATGCAGGCGTTTGCCGACTATCAGGCGGGCCGTTTCTAACCGTTGCGTGGTACATTTTATCTTGATCACATCAAGAATCATTACTACCGACCCCACCCCACCGTCAATCCTTCCCGGGTAGCACCACTGGGCCCGGTAGTGGATTACGCCGAGCCGCACAATCGCGAGAACCTGGCGTAATTTACGGAAATTGATGGTCCTATTCTTTCGCAACTATTACCACCGGTCCGGTGTCAATGCTATTCGTAATACAGGAGAATTAACATGGCTCGCAAACTTTCTTACTCTTTTCTTATCTTCCTCACCTGTGCCTTTATGAGCTCGCCGTATGCCTCGCCTGAATCTCGGGGGGATCACGGTATGCATTACAAAAAGGACGGTGTGAGCGAGTACAGAAAACACCACAGACACCATGACTGGTGGCTGAAAAAGCTGGATCTTAGCGATGAGCAACGCCAGCAAATCAAGGCGATCTCCGATGAAATAAAACCGCAGCTCAAAGCGAAAAAAATGGAATTGAAAGACGTATCCCGGCAGATACACATGCTTGCGATGTCGG
>DASVCP010000052.1:0-2188 GCA_036381555.1 Gammaproteobacteria bacterium | reverse complement strand
ACGCCTGGTTCGGCTATTCGCTTGCGCCGCATCAGCACCTGGAAATCGCCCGTATGCGGGCGCTGGAAACGGGCCGTTATATGCTGCGTGCGACCAACACCGGCATATCGGCGATTATCGATGACCAAGGGCGGGTAACGGCGCACAGTCCGCAGTTTGAAGAGTATGTGTTGACGGGTCATATTCAACCGATGCAGGGTTACACTCCGTTTGTCCGGGGCGGACGTACGCCGTTGGTGGTGGTCCTGGCGTTGATACTGGCGGCGGCCGAATGGTTTCGCCGGTGGTTTAAAACTGCAAAGTAACACACAGACATAACTTTGCGCGGGGTCCGCGCTTGCGGGTAGAATAATCGCCCGGTTTGACAAGGAGTTCGGTTAACAAGCAATGTTGATTCCCGTTATTTTGTCCGGTGGCAGTGGCAGCCGTTTGTGGCCCGTTTCGCGGGCGTTGTATCCAAAACAACTTCTTGCGCTGGCCGGACGGGAGACCTTGTTGCAGCAGACCGCGCAACGCGCGCAGGCAATGGCGACCGACGGTTATATCGTTGTGGTCTGCAACCAGGAGCATCGCTTTCAGGTCGCCGAGCAAATGCGCGAAGTCGGCGTCAGCGCGCCGAAAATCCTGCTCGAAACCGTGGGCAGAAACACCGCCCCGGCCATCGCCATGGCCGCCCTCCATGCCATGCAACGGGATGCCGACGCCGTTTTGCTGGTGTTGCCCTCCGATCACCTGGTCGGAGACATGGATACCTTTTCCACCGCCATTACCAAGGCATTGCCGCACGCGGAACAGGGCGCTTTGATGACGTTCGGCGTTAATCCGGAGAATCCGGCGACCGGTTACGGCTATATAAAAGCCGGGAAAGAAGGCATTTCACCGATTGAGCGGTTTACCGAGAAGCCCGACCTGGAAACCGCGCAGGCCTTTCTGCGCGAAGGCGGCTATTACTGGAACAGCGGCATGTTTCTTTTTAAAGCCGCGACCTACCTGGCCGAGCTGGAAAAATATTCCCCCGATGTCCTCGCGTGTTGCCGCAAAGCGCAACTGGGTATCAGGGAGGACCTCGATTTCCTGCGTATTCCCGCCGAAGTCTTTCAAGCCTGCCCGAGTATCTCGATCGATTACGCGGTGATGGAACACACCGGTAACGCCATGGTCGTGCCGCTGCCGGCGAAGTGGAGCGATCTGGGCTCATGGGTGTCGGTATGGGAGTGCGGCGACAAGGATGCCTGCGGCAACGTGACCGTGGGCGACGTGTTTTTGCACTCGGTTGAAAGCTCTTACGTTCGCGCCGAGAGCCGCCTGTTGGGCGTGCTGGGTGTCAAGGATCTGATCGTGATCGAAACGGCGGACGCGGTGCTGGTGGCGCACAAGGATTGCGCCGAGGACATCAAACTGCTGGTCGAACAACTGAAAGCGGCCACCCGGCAGGAAGTGGATTTGCACAAACGCGTCTACCGTCCCTGGGGCAGTTATGAAGCCATAGACGAGGCCGGCCGCTTCAAGGTCAAGCGCATCACCGTCAAGCCCGGCGCCAGTTTATCCCTGCAGATGCATCATCACCGGGCGGAGCATTGGGTGGTTGTGCAGGGCACCGCCAGGGTGACCTGCAATGACAAGCAGTACATGGTCAGTGAAAACGAATCGACCTATATCCCGCTGGGTGCGAAACACCGCTTGGAGAATCCCGGCAATATCAATCTCGAGCTGATCGAGGTACAGTCGGGGAGTTATCTCGGCGAAGATGATATAGTTCGCTTTGAAGACAAGTATGGTCGTCAAGACTGATTTGAATAGGAGGTTCTGCCTTGTTACGCGAAACTGTAAAAACGAGAGATTTTATGGTTGTTGAAGACGCAAGGAAAGAGCCTCTTGCCGACAACCACAGCAGTGACATTTACAACGACGAGATCAGCCTGTTCGACCTGGCGCTGATTTTGTGGCGCAACAAATGGGCGGGTGTCGCCGCCGCCGCGGTGATGGCGCTGAGCGTCGGTTACCTGTTGTTCGCAACGCCGATTTACAAGGCGGATGTGCATTTTCTGCCGCCGGCACAGCAGGACATCGAGGCGCTGAATGTCGGCAGGCAGTACGTGCTGGTGGGCGAGGAACTCAGGCAGTACGACCTGCTCAGTTATGACGTCGCGCAGGTGTACGAAGAGTTCATCCGCCAGCTCAATTCGTT
>DASVCP010000051.1:0-12761 GCA_036381555.1 Gammaproteobacteria bacterium | reverse complement strand
CGGCATAAGACCCTTTGATGGAAAAAGGGTCCACGCGTTCATCCCTGACCAGCAGCAGAAACTCTTCCAGCTCGGACTTGAAAAACGACCGGCGAGACTGCCCGTCAAAACTCAATGTAATTAAGGAATCCAGCACCGGATGTTTGCCGGTATATTCGCCAAAGCGGGTTTCGACGCCGATAATCGCCACGATGACTTCCGGGGGCACGCCGTACCTGTCCTGCGCTTGCAGCAGCGGCTCGGCATATTCCCGCCAGAATTCCACGCCGGCCGAAATCCGGGACTCAGTCAGAAAAATCGGCCGGTACTCTTTCCACGTCAGCTCCTGCTCGGCCGGCTTGGAGATCGCCTCCAGCACCTGCTGCTGCGGCACAGCCTGCCTGAATATTCCCAGGAGCTCGGCGCGATTGAACTTATGCTTTTGAACCAGTTCGTCAACATACGCGCGAACCTCGGTTCGGTCTGAATAAAGTTTGTAACCAGCCGAAGCCGCGTGTAACGACTGCCCAATCAGCGCGAAACCCATCAAACTGACTATTATTGCCTTCAGTGTGGTCATCATCCTGGACTAAAACGCCGGTCCGAACCGATGGACATTAATATACCGAAACCGGCCATCAAGGTAACCATCGATGTACCGCCGTAACTTACCAGCGGTAACGGCACACCGACGACCGGCAGCAATCCGCTGACCATTCCGACATTGACAAACACATAGACAAAAAAAGTCAATGCAAGACTGCCGGCAACGATGCGACTGTAAGTATCGCGTGCACGGATGGCGATACGGATACTGCGGAACAATATAAAGGCGTAAATCGTCAACAGTAACAGCACGCCGAACAGGCCGAACTCCTCGGCCAGTACCGAGAAAATAAAGTCCGTGGTGCGTTCCGGCAAAAAATCCAGGTGCGACTGGGTTCCGTTCAGCCAGCCTTTGCCGTATACGCCGCCGGAACCGATGGCGATTTTCGACTGGATAATGTGATAGCCTGCGCCGAGCGGATCGCTTTCCGGGTTGATGAAGGTAAGCACCCGACGCTGCTGATAGCCGTGCATGTTATGCCAAAGCAGGGGCATCAGGGACATGACAGCCACTCCCCCCGCGATGATCAACCGCCAGCGCATGCCGGCCAGGAACAGGCATACGAAGCCGGCACTGCCCACCAGCACGGCCGTGCCCAGATCGGGTTGCTTGGCGATCAGGACCATCGGCATCATCGCCAGAATTGCCGCCCATAACAGGCGCCAAAAGCCCGGCGGCAACGGCTTGCCGGCGAAATACCAGGCCATGGTCATCGGCATGATCAGTTTCATCACCTCCGAAGGCTGAAAACGGATAAAACCGAGATCAAGCCAACGTTGTGCGCCCATGCCCACATCGCCGAAGTAAAACACCATCAGCAGGCCCACCATCCCCAATCCGTATAACCAGGGCGACCACATTCTCAGCTGGTGCGGCGGTACTTGCGCGAAAACCAGCATCACCACAAACGCGACCCCCAGACGTATGCTCTGGCGTACCATCATGGTTTCACTCTGCCCGGAAGCGCTGTACAGCACTGTCAGCCCCAGCCCGATCAGCATCAGTAATGCGAGCAGCAAAGGCGGATCCAGATGCAACCGCCGGAATATCACCCGGGTGAAGCTTTCTCCACGAATAAATTGCGTTTCAGTGTGCAACATTGGCCGCTTCCATCTCAAAAAACCGGTCGAACACCTTGCGCGCCACCGGCGCGGCGGCGGAACTGCCGTGCCCGCCGTTCTCCACCAACACCGCTATCGCCAGCCGCGGCGATTCCGCCGGCGCGTAGGCGATAAACCAGGCGTGATCCCGGTGCCGTTTGGCAATCGCTTCCTCGTCGTATTCTTCGTCCTGAGCGATTGAAATCACCTGGGCGGTGCCGGTCTTGCCGGCAAAGCGATACTTCGCGCCAAAACCCGCGCCTCTCGCCGTGCCCCGTTTGCCATGGACGACGGCTTCCATGGCCTCGCGTATATAACGCCAGTTTTCCTTTCGCCGCACCGGAATCAGAGCCGTGTCGGAAAACGTGACCGGCACCGTCTCCTTGCCGGGCGCTCGCATCGCCGCCAACAACTGCGGCCGATGGGATTCGCCGGTCGCCAATCCGGCCACCGCGTGCGCCAGTTGTAAAGGCGTTGCCAGCATATAGCCTTGACCGATTCCGGCAATCAGGGTTTCCCCCGGGAACCAGACCATGCCCATCCGCTCGCGCTTCCAGTTGGAGGTCGGTATCAAGCCCTTCTTTTCCCCTGATATATCGATTCCCGTCATGCGGCCAAGACCGAACTGCCCCAAATAGGCCGCCATGGCATCGATACCCATGCGATAAGCCAGATCATAAAAAAATACGTCGCAGGATTCCTCGATCGCCGAACTTAAATCCACGGAGCCATGCCCCTGTTTTTTCCAGTCCCGGTAACGGCGGTCGTCGCCGGCCAGGCGGTAGTAGCCCCTGCAATGCACACGCTCACCTATCCCTTCCACGCTCTCCTCCAGCGCACCCAACCCCAAGATCGGCTTCAAGGTTGAACCCGGCGGATATTGTCCTGTCAGGGCCCGATTGAACAACGGCCGCATCGGGGAGTTTTGCAGAGCATTGAACTCTTTATTGGAAATTCCGTGCACAAAATCGTGCGGATCGTAACCGGGCTTGCTTACCAGCACCCGCACCGCCCCATTGCGGGGATCGATGGCGACAACGGCGCCGGACTCCTCACCCAGCGCTTCCTCAGCCACTTGCTGTAAATGAATATCCAGGGTGAGATATAAATCCTTGCCCGGAATCGGCGGATTTTCTTCCACCACGCGCAGCACCCGCCCTTGTACGTTGACTTCGACCTGCTGATAGCCGGCGGTGCCATGCAACTCGGCTTCATAATTTTGTTCGATACCCAGCTTGCCGATATGAGTCGTCGCCCGGTAGTTGCTTTCGTCGATATTATCCAGATCGCGCTGATCGATGCGCCCCATGTAGCCGAGCACATGGACCATTGAAGCGCCGAACGGGTAGTATCTTGTCAGACGCGCGGCGATATCGACACCCGGAAACCGGTGACGGTTGATTGCAAAATGCGCCACTTCGGTTTCATCCAAATTGAAGCGCAGCGGTACCGCCTCAAACTTTCGTTTGTCCCTTAAAAACTGGCGGAAACGCTCGATATCCGTCACGCTCAGGTTAATCACCTCGCTCAGCCCCGACAGCGTCGCCTCCATATCCGTTACTTCTTCCGGCGTCACCTCCAAAAGATACATCGGCCGGTTCTCGGCGAGAACGATGCCGTTGCGGTCATAAATAAGTCCCCGGGTCGGGGCAATCGCCTTCAACTGCAGGCGATTGTTCAACGACAGGGTGGAAAACAGCTCGTGGTTGACAACCTGCAGATAGATCAGACGCCCCAGCAGCAACAACATGATGCACACACAAACCGCGCCCGCAAATACGGCCCGGGAGCGGAATATGTTCAGCTCGTATTGTCGGTCATGAAGTCTTATTCTTGCGGACATGAAGCTCTTGGCAGCCATTCAATGGTTCATTTTGCGCGATTTATTCCCGCTGTGCCATAGCATCCTCCCCGTTGCAGGCTCAAGTGCCGTTTAACTATTCGCCATGCGCTCCCTGATAGTCGGAGCGCTCAAGACTGGCGAGGATTTCGGCTTTGGCCGTATCCGGGCTGCCCCAACCGGTAATCTTGACCCACTTGTTCTTCTCCAGCGATTTATACTGCTCAAAAAAATGCACAATCTGTTCGAGCAGCTCCACCGACAGATCCCGGGTGGACTGCACATGGTTGTACATGGAATAGATTTTCGGAACCGGCACGGCAATCACCTTGGCGTCCGGCCCCGCCTCATCCACCATGTTCAATACACCGATGGGCCGACAGGCAATCACGCTGCCGCTCATCACGGGATGGGGAGCCACCACCAGCACATCCAGCGGATCGTTGTCCTCAGACAGCGTATGGGGAATGAATCCATAGTTGCAGGGGTAATACATGGCAACGCTCATAAACCGATCGACGATCATGGCGCCGCTCTTCTTGTCCATTTCGTACTTCACCGGGGAAGCCTGGGCCGGAATTTCAATGATTACATTGACCTCATCCGGCACATGATTGCCGGGGGAAATACTGTCTAGAAACATCGGGGCTCCATCTTTTCCTGGATTGTGCCGGACAGATTAGGGGGTGCCGGCAGGGGGAAAACCACAAGAACGGCAATTATACGGCATTCAATGGACATGAGCCCTTAAATCGCTCACTATCGCGTCTTTCCCATGACCGGGGACGACACAGCAAAGTTCAAACCGCCTCCGGCCAATGCTAGAATCGCGCGGTCCGAAAAGACGCCAACTCCAGTTCAAATACAGGCCAAACACAATCAATAAGGGGACTTTATAAAAATGCTGATCGCCTATTTTGCCGTATTAGGTTGCGCCGTCGTTGCGCTCATCTATGGGATATATGCAACACGCTCAGTGCTCGCCTCGCCGGCCGGCACGGCCCGGATGCAGGAAATTGCCAGCGCGATACAGGAAGGAGCTGGCGCCTACCTGAACCGTCAATATCGTACGATCGGAATCGTCGGCATTATCGTCGGCATCGTCCTGGGCTTCGCACTCAATGTTTGGGTAGCCATCGGCTATTTCATCGGCGCGATCCTGTCCGGCGCCGCCGGTTATATCGGCATGAACGTCTCGGTACGCGCCAATGTGCGTACCGCCGAAGCCGCGCGCAGCCGGGGCCTGAAGGAAGCCCTGGACATCGCCTTCAAATCGGGGGCAATCACCGGTTTGCTGGTTGTGGGCCTGGCGTTGCTCGGCGTCGCCGGTTATTACATGCTGCTTCACTTTAAATATGATCCCAATAATCCTCAGGACCTGCGCCATATCCTGGAGGCACTGGTGGCCCTGGGCTTCGGCGCTTCGCTGATCTCGATTTTCGCCCGACTCGGCGGCGGGATCTTCACCAAGGGGGCCGATGTCGGCGCCGATCTTTCCGGCAAAATCGAAGCAGGAATTCCCGAAGACGACCCTCGCAACCCCGCAGTAATCGCCGACAACGTCGGGGACAACGTGGGCGATTGCGCCGGTATGGCCGCTGACCTGTTCGAAACCTACGCGGTCACCGTCGTCGCCACCATGCTGCTCGGCGCCATTTTCTTTACCGGTGAGGCTCGCGAAACCCTGTTGCTGTATCCGTTGCTGATCGGCGGCGGCTGCATTATCGCCTCGGTCGCATCGACCTTTTTCGTCAGGCTCGGCGCCAACCAGAGCATCATGGGAGCGCTTTATAAAGGCTTTATCGCCTGCGCGGTAATCTCCGCCGGCATCATCGCCGGCATTACGGCCTGGCTGATTGGTTTCAATAACACATTCATCGTGGACGATCTCTCCATCTCGGGAACCGACCTGTATATCTGCGCGCTCACCGGTCTCGCGGTCACCGGCCTGATCGTATGGATCACCGAATATTACACCGATACCCGTCACCGCCCGGTGAAACTGATTGCCGATGCCTCCACCACCGGCCATGCCACCAATATCATTCAGGGCCTGGCCATATCGATGGAATCCACCGCCCTGCCGGTATTAACCATCTCGGCCGGTATCGCGGTTTCTTACCTCAGCGCCGGTCTTTACGGAATCTCCATCGCGGCAACCACCATGCTGGCCCTGGCCGGTATCGTTGTCGCCCTGGATGCCTTCGGTCCGGTCACCGACACTGCCGGCGGTATCGCCGAAATGTCCAAGTTGCCCGAGGACGTGCGTAAAACAACCGACGCACTGGACGCGGTCGGGAATACGACCAAAGCGGTGACCAAGGGTTATGCCATCGGCTCGGCGGGTCTCGCGGCACTGGTGCTGTTCACGGCTTACATAGAGGATTTGAACTATTATTTCCCCGACGTTGACGTAACCTTCCGCTTGCAGGATCCCTTCGTGGTCATCGGGCTGTTTATCGGCGGCCTGCTGCCCTACCTTTTCGCCTCAATCGCCATGCTGGCCGTTGGACGCGCCGGCGGCGAAGTTGTCAACGAAGTTCGCCGCCAATTCCAGGAAATGCCCGGCATCCTCGATGGCACCAACCGTCCCGCCTACGGCAGATGCGTGGACATGCTCACCAAAACCGCCATCAAGGAAATGATCATCCCCTCGCTGCTGCCCGTGCTGGCGCCGGTATTGATGTACTTCGTGATTTACTGGGTCGCAGGGCAAGCGGCCGCGTTCTCGGCATTGGGTGCGATGCTGCTCGGCACCATCGTCACCGGGCTGTTCGTCGCCATTTCCATGACTTCGGGCGGCGGCGCGTGGGACAACACCAAAAAACTGATCGAAGACGGCCTGCATGGCGGCAAGGGCTCCGAGGCGCACAAGGCGTCGGTCACGGGCGACACGGTCGGCGACCCTTATAAAGACACGGCCGGACCCGCGGTCAACCCCATGATCAAGATCATCAACATCGTGGCGATTTTACTGCTGGCGATATTGGCATAATTAAAGACAGGAGCCAGTAGTGAGTATTGAGTAGATAGGCTTAAAACTTCACTACCAAATACTCACTACTAAATACTCTGGAATTACAAGGAAATATACTGTGAGAATCGTACTATTAGGCGCCCCGGGTTCCGGCAAAGGCACCCAGGCCAAAATGCTGGTTGAAAAATACGCTATCGTGCAGATTTCCACCGGCGACCTGCTGCGGGCGGCCGTGGCGGCCAATACCGAGCTTGGCAAACAAGCCAAGGAAATCATGGAGGCCGGCCAGCTGGTTCCCGATGAAATCGTGCTGGGCATGATCCGGGAGAAGCTGGCGGAGCCTGCCGTTGCCCAGGGTTTCATCCTGGACGGTTTCCCCAGAAATCTTGCCCAGGCCCAGTCACTCGACCGGCTGCTGGAAGAACAGCGCATGCCCCTGGAAGCCGCCATTCATATCCAGGTCGATCCGGAGGAGATAGTCAAACGCATCACCGGCCGACGGACTTGCGGCAACTGCGGCGCCATATATAACGTCTACTTTTCGCCCCCCGCCCGCGAAGGCGTGTGCGACAAGTGCGGCGCAGCCGACTTGCGCCAGCGGGCCGACGACAACGAGCCCACGGTGCGCAAACGACTGGAAGTGTACGAACAGCAAACAGCCCCGCTGGTGGAATATTATGCCGGGCGGGGCCTGTTAAAATCCGTCCGGGGCTCCGGCGACATCACCGACATATTCTCCGCCATTAACAAAGTCCTGCCCTGACCGGGACACGCCCGGGCCGCCACTCTGTTTTCAGGAGAGCGGCCGTTTACTGATAGCGCTTGGACGTCCCGGACATACACAAAACGTGATATTGCAGGTTCCTCCCGCCTTTATTTCGAATTTTGCTGTCCTTTTCCCGGACAATGCTTCAAGAATATTTTAGTGTGCACGCTAACTCGCATATAATATTGCGACTTTTTAACAGCGACAATGCAGCCTTGAAGCTTGGGTAAACCGCAACGAAGTCTCAAGGTCGGGAGGTACGGCACTAACAATGCGAAAAACACGTCGGGATCTCGGTATGGCCGCCCTGCAGAGCAGTTCTCATTTTGCAGGTGGTAATGCCGCCTATCTGGAAGCCCTCTATGAACAATACCTTAGAGATCCCAATGCTCTGAGCCCGGAATGGCGAAACTTTTTTTCCGACCTCCCCAAAGTCAACGGCATTCAGCAAGATGTACCTCATTCCGATATCCGCCACTACTTTAAAGAACTCGCCAGACAGCCGGCGGCGGCGGTAAGTAGCGGCGCGAAAAGCATTGAAGCCCTGGAATACGAGCGCAAGCAGGAAAAAGTCTTCGAGCTGATCGAAGCTTACCGGTTCAACGGCCACCAGCAGGCGAAAATCAACCCGCTCAATCTTTACGAAATTCCGGATGCCCCGGATCTTAGCCTGCGCCACCATCAGCTCAGCATGGCGGACCTGGATACCGAATTTGCCACCGGCACTCTGCACGGCCCCACCAAGGCCACCCTGGCCGAAATCCTGGAAATCGTCAATGAAACTTACTGCGGCTCCATAGGCGCCGAGTACATGTACATTACCGATTCGGACGAAAAGACCTGGATTCAGCGGCGACTGGAAGGCACACGGGGCAAGCCCCAGTTTGAAGCGGCGCAAAAGAAAAAAATCCTGGAAGATCTGACCGCCGCCGAAGGGTTGGAAACCTACCTGCACACCAAGTACGTCGGCCAGAAGCGCTTTTCGCTGGAAGGCGGCGAAAGCCTGATCCCCATGTTGAACGAGGTTGTCCAACGCTCTGGGCAACAGGGTGTCAAGGAGGTGGTGATGGCCATGGCCCACCGCGGCAGGCTGAATGTGCTGGTCAACATCATGGGCAAACTGCCCAGCGACCTTTTCCAGGAATTCGAAGGCAAAAAGACCTCGCTGGCCGGCGAGTATTCCGGCGATGTCAAATACCATATGGGTTTTTCGTCCGATGTCGCCACACCTGGCGGCACCAGTCATCTTTCCCTGGCCTTCAACCCCTCGCATTTGGAAATCGTCTCGCCGGTGGCACAGGGCTCGTCCCGTTCCCGCCAGGATCGCCGTCGCGACAAGGACGGCCAACAGGTTCTGCTGATCTCCATACACGGCGACGCCGCGTTCTCGGGGCAGGGCGTGGTGATGGAAACCTTCAACCTGTCGCAAGCGCGGGGATATTCAACCAAAGGCACCGTGCACGTCGTTATCAACAACCAGATTGGTTTCACCACCAGCAACCAGCAGGATGCGCGTTCGACCCTGTACTGCACCGACGTGGCGAAAATGGTCAATGCGCCGATTTTCCACGTGAACGGTGACGATCCCGAGGCTGTCGTCTTCGTAACCCAGTTGGCCCTGGATTACCGCATGACATTCAAGAAGGATGTCGTCATCGATCTGGTCTGCTACCGCCGCCACGGCCATAATGAAGCTGACGAACCCTCGGCCACGCAGCCGATCATGTATCAGCAGATCAAAAAGTTGTCCACCACCCGCGGACGTTACGCGGAGCGGCTGGTCCGGGACGGCGTGATCAACAGCGAGCAAGAAGCCGAAGAAATGGGCAAGGCTTACCGCAACAAACTTGACGCCGGCGAATCCGTGCAGAAATACCTGACGGAGATGAGCGAGGAAGAAAAGCAGTATGTGGTCGACTGGACGAAGTACTTCAACAGAAGCTGGGAAGACCCTGTCAAAACCAGCATCAGCATAGAACAGATACAGAACATCAGCGACCGTCTGCTGACCCTGCCGGACGGTTTGGAACTGCATCCCCGCGTATCGAAAATCATGGCGGACCGGCAGAAAATGGCCGCCGGCAGCCTGCCCATCGACTGGGGTTTCGCGGAAACCATGGCCTATGCCTCTCTGGTCACGGAAGGCATTCCGGTGAGGATTACCGGTCAGGATACCGGCCGCGGCACGTTCTTTCACCGTCATGCGGTACTGCACAACCAGCGTGACGGCTCAACTTACATTCCATTGCGGAATCTGGCCGAGGATCAAGCCAACTTCCTGGTGATCGACTCGATACTTTCTGAAGAGGCGGTGCTGGCCTTTGAATACGGCTACTCATCTAATGACCCGCACAGCCTGGTAATCTGGGAAGCGCAGTTCGGCGATTTCGCCAACGGCGCCCAGGTAGTGATCGACCAGTTCATCAGCTCCGGCGAGCAGAAATGGGGCCGGTTGAGCGGCCTGGTCATGCTGTTGCCGCACGGCTACGAAGGCCAGGGCCCCGAACATTCCTCGGCCCGACTGGAACGTTTTTTACAACTGTGCGCACAGCACAATATGCAGGTCTGCGTACCCTCGACCCCGGCGCAGGCATTCCACATGTTGCGTCGCCAGGCATTGCGCTTGTGGCGCGCGCCGCTGATCGTCATGTCGCCGAAGAGCCTGTTGCGGCATAAACAGGCGGTCAACTCGCTGGAAGACCTTTCCGAAGGCTGCTTCATGCCCGTGCTGGGCGATACCGAGGTGGTCGACGCCAAGAAAGTCAAAAAGCTGATCCTGTGTTGCGGCAAAGTCTATTATGATCTGCACGACAAGCGCTTGACAGACAGTCGTGATGACACCGCTATCGTCCGCATCGAACAGCTTTACCCGTTTCCCGAGGTCCTGTTGCAACTCGAAGTCGACCGCTACCCCAATATTGAAGACGTGGTCTGGTGCCAGGAGGAGCCCATGAATCAGGGCGCCTGGTACGCCAGCCAGCATCACATTCGCAGTGTGTTGCGCGAGGATTTGTATCTCCGCTACGCCGGTCGCCAGCCTTCAGCCGCTCCCGCCGTCGGCTATGCGCATTTGCATATTCAGCAGCAGAAACTGCTGGTCGAAGATGCGTTTGCCTGAATGCGGCCTGGGAGACAAACAGGAAAACCCACCCCGTGAATTACGGCAGCATCATCAGTGCAAAGGTTTAAAATCAACTCATTCATCAGGACGAGATAGGTGACATGTCAATCGAAGTGAAAGTGCCTGTATTACCCGAATCCGTGGCCGACGCGACGGTTTCCGTCTGGCATAAAAAACCCGGCGACGCAGTCAGCCGCGATGAAAACCTGGTTGATATCGAGACCGACAAAGTTGTGCTTGAAGTTCCATCACCCCAGGACGGTATCGTCAAGGAAATCGTGCAAACCGAGGGTGCGACCGTCACCGCCAACCAAGTCATCGCCATCCTTGAGCCCAACGGTGCGGCCGGCAAACCGGTCACCCAAAAAACCGAACAGCAACCCGCCGCCGAAAAGTCTGCCGGCAAAACCGCGGCCAATGACGGCGAACCGGCCCTGAGCCCCTCGGTACGCAAACTGATTGCCGAACATGGACTGGACGCCGGAGACATCACCGGCAGCGGCAAAGACGGCCGCATTTTAAAAGAAGACGTGTTGAGTGCGCTGGATAACAAAAAATCCGGGAAAGCCGGCACCGCGATCGCCAAACCGCCCACTCAGCCCATCAGCGAACCCAGACCCGAGAAACCGGCCATTGAAAGTGACGGACCACGCACCGAAAAGCGTGTACCCATGACCCGCCTGCGGGCACGCATTGCCGAACGCCTGCTCGAAGCTCAGGCCAACGCGGCGATTCTCACCACCTTCAACGAAGTGAATATGAAGCCGGTGATGGATATGCGTAACCGCTACAAGGATCGGTTTGAAAAACAACACAAGGTAAAACTGGGCTTCATGTCGTTTTTTATCAAAGCCTCCGTCGAAGCCCTGAAACGCTTTCCCGCCGTTAACGCCTCCATCGACGGCAACGATATCGTATACCACGGCTATTATGACATCGGGGTTGCCGTGTCCTCGCCCCGCGGTCTGGTCGTACCCATACTCCGCAACGCGGAACTGATGAGCATGGCCGCCCTTGAAAGCAAAATCGTCGAATACGGTAACAAAGCCAAAGACGGCACGCTGGCACTGGACGATATGACCGGCGGAACCTTTACCGTGTCCAACGGCGGCGTGTTCGGTTCATTGTTGTCGACTCCAATTCTCAATCCCCCACAAAGCGCCATTCTGGGCATGCATAAGATCGAAGAACGGCCGGTGGTGGAAAACGGTGAGATTGTGGCAAGACCCATGATGTACCTGGCTTTGTCGTACGATCACCGGATCATTGACGGCCGTGAAGCCGTGCAATTCCTGGTCACCATCAAGGAACTGCTGGAAGATCCTGCACGGATCCTGCTGGAACTCTGACAGGCTGCCCTGCCCCTGAACAGGGGAATAAGTTCTTGACGCGAAGACGCGAAGACGCGAAGAAATATAATTTATGGACCAATCTCCGGCGCCTTTGCGCCTCGGCGTCAGACAGTATAAAAATTAAGGATTATCAAAAACAGTATGAATAAAAAATACGATGTCATCGTTATTGGTGGCGGTCCCGCCGGTTATGTTGCGGCAATCCGTTGCGCGCAACTGGGTTTGACAACAGCCTGTGTCGAACAGTGGGTTAACAAACAGGGCAAGCCGGCACTGGGCGGAACCTGTCTGAACGTCGGCTGCATCCCCTCAAAGGCCTTGCTTGAGTCCTCACACTACTATGAGATGTGCCGGCACGAACTGGCCGGGCATGGCGTCAATACCGGCAAGGTGGAACTGGATCTGCCGCAAATGCTGGCGCGCAAGGATAAGGTGGTTATCGAACTTACCGGCGGAATCGAACAGCTGTTCAAAGCCAACAATATCGACTGGCTGCAGGGCAGAGGCAAGTTGCTGACCGACAAGCAGGTTGAAATCAAAAGCGCCAACGGCGACAAAACTGTCGTCAACGCCGCAAACGTCATCATTGCCTCAGGATCGGTCCCGATCGAAATCGGCGCCGCGCTTTACACAGAAGACCTTATTGTCGATTCCACCGGCGCATTGGAATTCAGCGAGGTGCCCAAGCGTCTTGGCGTAATCGGCGGCGGTGTCATCGGTCTCGAACTGGGCAGCGTCTGGCGAAGGCTGGGCTCGGAAGTTACGATACTGGAGGCCATGGACAATTTCCTGGTCATGGCCGACAGGCAAATCGCCAAAGAAAGTCTGAAAATCTTCAAAAAGCAGGGTTTGAACATTTATCTGGGCACCCGCGTCACCGGCAGCAAGGTGAAAAACAACCAGGTCGAAATCGAGTATCAGAATAAAGACGGCGCGCACACACAGGTGGTCGACAAACTGATTGTCGCGGTCGGCCGGCGCCCCAACACCGATGACCTTTTTGAAGACGAGACCGGTTT
>DASVCP010000050.1:0-4206 GCA_036381555.1 Gammaproteobacteria bacterium | reverse complement strand
TCGAATGGTGCAACAGCGCCATCGCGGTCGCGTTCGGCGGCCGCATCGCCGAAGAGTTGATCTTCGGCAAGGACAAGGTCAGCACGGGTGCGCAGAACGATATCAAGGGCGCCACCAGTCTGGCGCGCGACATGATCATGAAGTGGGGTTTTTCCCAAAAGCTGGGTCCGATTCTTTACAGCGAGGATGAGGACGAGGTTTTTCTCGGCCGCTCCGTGACCCAGCACAAGAACGTGTCCGATGAAACCGCGCATGCGATTGACATGGAAGTGCGCCGGGTTATCGATGACAACTACAAGCTCGCCGAACGGATATTGAAGGACCATATCGACAAGCTGCACCTGATGGCAGATGCGTTGATCAAGTACGAAACGATCGACAGCGGCCAGGTGGCGGCCATCATGGAAGGCCGCGAACCCGGACCGCCGGCGGATTGGGGTGAAGACAAGCCCACGGCCGGCAGCGGCGGAACCCGCAAAAAACCCTCGGAAGAGCCGGGGGAAGGCTCCATCGGCGGCCCCGCCAGCCTGCATTAAAAACCGGCCAAGCATCGAAAAAAGCCGCATGAAAAACATGCGGCTTTTTATTTTATAATTTTCTCTTCTTATATTTTTCCTCGCGCAGAGACGCTGAGACGCAGAGGAAAAAACAAAAGAAAAATTGAAATCTCAGTTTGGTTCGTAAAGAATAAATCAGAGACAAAATGCTTCTGCTTCGTATCTGCAAAACATTCAAAGCAATTAGAGTGACAATGGGTTTAACGGGCAAATCTGGCGCGAGACAAAAATTATTATTTTTTGGGTTCCCCTGCGTCTCCGCGTCCCCGCGCGAGATATTGTTTTAAGGTCACAGAATGCAGCTGGATTGCGCCGGCAAAATACTGGATTTATCCACTCCACGGGTGATGGGCATCCTGAACCTCACCCCCGACTCGTTTTCCGACGGTGGCCGCTTTAACAGTCTGGATGCGGCATTGCGGCACGCCGAGGCCATGGTGGCCGAGGGCGCGGACCTGATTGACGTCGGCGGCGTGTCGACCCGGCCCGGGGCAGCCGCAGTCACCACGGCCGAAGAATTGGACCGTGTTATCCCCGTGATTGAAAAACTCGCCGCGTGCATTCCGGTGACTGTCTCGATCGATACCTCCAAACCCGAGGTGATGCGGGAAGCGGTCAAGGCGGGCGCCGGCCTGATCAACGACATCCAGGCGCTGCAAGCCGAAGGCGCGCTTGAGGCGGCGGCAGACATGGGCGTGCCGGTGTGCCTGATGCACATGCAGGGTGAGCCGCGTACCATGCAGATAGAGCCCCGCTACATGGACGTGGTCACCGAAGTGAGGGAGTTTCTGGTCAATCGCGCAGCTGCCTGCGTGGCGGCCGGTATTCCCCGCCACCGGCTGCTCATCGATCCCGGTTTTGGTTTTGGCAAGACACTGGAGCATAACCTCGAGTTGTTGCGGAAATTACCGGTTTTGGTGGGGACCGGGTTGCCGGTGTTGGTGGGCTTGTCCCGCAAATCCATGATCGGTCGCCTGCTGGGGGGCGATACCCCGGTTCCGGTTCAAGAGCGGCTGTACGGCAGTCTTGCCGCCAATGTCGTTGCCGTCCGCGGCGGCGCACGCATCTTACGCGTGCACGACGTAAAACCCACGGTGGAGGCATTGCGGATCGTAGCGGCCTTAGGTTGGGAATAGTCGCAACGAGGTGTAGAATCCTTATCCGGGATGGGGCTGATCTGTTTGGACGCAGTTGGAGGCGCAGATAATCGTTTATGAGTAGAAAATTCTTTGGTACGGACGGTATTCGGGGCAAAGTCGGCGAATCCTTATTGACCCCGGAGTTCGTCCTGAAGCTGGGATGGGCGGCCGGCAAGGTATTGACGGGCAACGGCGACAGCCGCATTTTGATAGGCAAGGATACCCGCATTTCAGGCTACATGTTTGAATCGGCGCTCGAGGCCGGGCTGTCGGCCGCCGGTGTGGATATCGATTTGCTGGGTCCTATGCCGACACCGGCGATTGCGTATCTGACCCAGGCGCTACGTGCATCAGGTGGAATTGTTATCAGCGCTTCTCACAATCCCTATTACGATAACGGGATTAAATTTCTCTCCCATAAGGGCACCAAGCTGCCGGACGATGTCGAGCAGGCCATCGAAGATTTGCTGGAGCGGCCGATGGATTGCGTCGAATCGGCGAAACTGGGCAAGGCTACGCGCCTTGACGATGCCCGCGGTCGTTACATTGAGTTTTGCAAAAGCAAATTCCCGTCTGACAAAACCCTGAGCGGTTTAAAAATAGTGGTGGATTGCGCCAACGGCGCCACGTACCAGATTGCGCCTAAGGTGTTTGCGGAACTCGGCGCCGAAGTGGTCGCCATGGGCGTCAAACCCAACGGGGTTAATATCAATCTGGAATGCGGCGCGACCAAGCCGGAAGCGTTGGCGGCCAAGGTGCTGGAAAGCAAGGCTGATTTGGGTGTTGCACTGGACGGCGACGGCGACCGTCTGATCCTGGTCGATCATACCGGCGCGATCGTCGACGGTGACGAGGTTCTGTATATTCTTGCCCGGCATCAGCTCATGTTGGAGGGCCCGGGTGCGGGCGTGGTGGGCACCTTGATGAGCAATATCGGCCTGGAGCTGGCGCTGAGAGAGCTGGGTATCGCGTTCAGACGGGCGAAAGTGGGCGACCGTTACGTGATGCAGTTGCTGGAACAGGAAGGTTGGATGCTTGGCGGTGAAACTTCCGGGCATATTATCTGCCTGGATAAAGCCTCATCGGGTGACGGCATTATTGCCGCGTTGCAGGTGCTGACCTGTGTCGTCAATACACGCAAGTCACTCTATGAACTCAAACAGGGAATGCGCAAATATCCACAAACCATGATCAACGTGCCGTTAAGCAACGGCGCCAATCCTTGCGAAGATAATGTCGTCAAGCAGGCGGTGATGGACGCGGAGCACGTGTTAAACGGCCAGGGAAGAGTGCTATTGAGGCTTTCGGGAACCGAGCCGCTGTTGCGGGTGATGGTTGAAGGGCACGATGTTCAGCAGGTACAGCAGATAGCAAGATCGATTGCGGACGTCGCGGCGAGAGTTGCGTAATCCATACCCGGACGCGGGTTCGTAACGGGATGTCAATACTGTATGTACCGCCCGGGCTTAAAGACGTTTGCCGCGGCGTTTGAGCATATCGACCAGATCGGGTTTGCTTAACGATTTATTCTTGCTCTGCGTGCAGAGCGCGTAGCATTTCGAGAATATCTCCGACTGTTTCCGAAACCCACTGCGGGCGAACAGCCGGGGCGGGTCCTGGGTCAGAAACTCGATACAGGCCTGCAGAGCTTTCTGGTTGAGCTTTTCTCCCTGGGTTGTCTGCTGGGCGCCGG
Organism: Gammaproteobacteria bacterium; assembly: GCA_036381555.1. Lineage (GTDB taxonomy): Bacteria > Pseudomonadota > Gammaproteobacteria > HTCC5015 > HTCC5015 > DASVCP01. The sequence continues at coordinate 817 of DASVCP010000050.1, read as the reverse complement.
CTTTGCTGCGAGGTGCCGCCTCTACATTACGGTTTTTGCTTAAGCCTTCCAGCCAGTTGGGCGACACCTCCAGGCAATACGCTAGTTTCACGATGTCGGACGTGGCGTTGGCTTTGCCGGTTTCGAGTTTGGAAATCATTTGCTGGCATACGCCGCTCATCTCAGCCAGTTGCTGCTGAGTGATTCCCTTTTCTTCTCGAACTAATTTGATTCGGTCACCGAGTGTCATCGTCGCATCCTAACAACTGGTGTTGTGTGGCGTCAACAGGATTAGAGTTTGCGCATATGAAGGCGGAAGATATACAATATGCACCCGTCCGGGGTCCGCGGATCGTCGCGGTAATCCCCTAAATTGTCGTTAAGACATCTGTCTCGCCGGAATTACTTCAAGCCGCCGGAGTTAAGTGCGCAACTCCTAGGACCGGAAATATACGGCCGGTCATGAGCGACTGGAGGCCAAAGGCTGGCGGTTTTGTGCATTGATTTATCCTCACCCGCCGAGTACCATTCCGGACCTTTTAAGTGGGTGACGATTGGGAGGAATGATGCGGGAATATCTCGTGGCCGGCAACTGGAAAATGAACGGATCCAGAAGTTCGGTTGACGCCTTGCTGACAACGCTGAAAGCGGGCGTTGACGGCAATATGAGCGCCGAAATGGCGGTTTGTCCTCCGTTTGTGTTTCTTGACCATGTCGGCAAGCTGCTGGCCGGTTCGCCGATAGCGCTGGGCGCTCAGAATGTTTGCGACCAGGACTCGGGCGCATTCACCGGCGAGATTTCAGGCGCCATGCTCACCGAAATGGGTTGCTCTTATGT
>DASVCP010000049.1:0-2226 GCA_036381555.1 Gammaproteobacteria bacterium | reverse complement strand
TTCAATGACGCCTGGTTGCCGTAGAAGGGATGATTCAGCCAGCCGCCGTCCCAATGCTCGTTCATGATTACGTACATGTCGGCGTTCAAGGCGTAATTCACCACTTCCTCCACGCGGTTCAGCCAGGCAGGGTCGATGGTGTAGTTGGACGCGTTGCTAAATGAACTCCAGGCAACCGGAAGACGAATGGTGTCGAAACCGGCGGCTTTCACGGCATTGATCAGCTGCTGGGTCACTACCGGGTTGCCCCAGGCCGTTTCGTTGCCCGGACCCATGGCTTCCAGCGAGTTGCCCAGGTTCCAGCCGACGCCCATCTGCTGCGAGAACTGCACGGCGGTCATGCCGCCGCTGGTCGAAGAAGACGAACTGGAGCTGCTGCTCGACGACGAACTGGAGCTTGAACTGCTGGACGAGGAAGAGCTCGAACTGCTCGAAGACGAGCTGCTGCTGGAAGAACTCGAACCGCCTTCGCCCACTACACCGTACGGCGGTACGGGTTGATCGTTTTCGCAAGTCTGGCGGGAAATGCAGCTTTGGTTATTTTCCCAGCCCCAACCGCTTTGCGTGTTTACGCACAAAGGATACAGGGTTCCCCACCAGTTGCACTGCAGGCCGCCCGACGAGCCGGACGAACTGCTGCTTGATGATGAGGATGAACTCGAGGAGCTGCTGGAAGACGAGCTGCTCGATGAGGAAGAACTGGAGCTTGAGCTGCTGCTCGAAGACGAGCTGGAGCTTGAAGAGCTGCTACTGGATGATGAGCTGCTTGAACTGCTTGAACTGCTTGAACTGCTTGAACTGCTCGAAGAGCCACCGTTACCCGTGCAGGTCGGTACGTTAAAGCTGCCGTCGTGGGTGCCCTGGAAACCGAAGGTTGTGCTCTGACCCTGCGCAAGGTTGCCGTTCCAACCGCAGCAGTTGCTGAACGATGGCGTGGAAGTGTTGCCGCCGGATAAAGTCACATTCCAGCTGCCGGTGACATTGGCCGGTTCGCCGAAGTCCAATTGCACCGTCCAGCCGCTGATCGAACCGGGGCCGTCGTTGGTTACCGTGACATCCACCTGGTAGCCGTTGCCCCATTGACCCGCCACAGCCACCGTACAGCTGTATGCACCAAATGCCTGACCGGCCAGTAACATACCGGCCAGCAGCATTCCAAGCCTGACAAAAGTTTTCATATTTCCCCTCACTTGAATCGATTTTATAGAAAGTATGGCTCTTAACGTCTTTTCTTCAGAGCATTGGAAGCTGTGTGCCTGACGGGCAACGCGGTATTTCCGGGCTTTGCATCAAGACGAAGTCGCCAGCAACCGGTCTGTTCCCAATTTGCCGAACAGCGATTGGCTCGCGCTGTGTATAAAAGCCATCCTGCTCCGCCGGGGATTAATACCCGATGGATTTCATGAAGACAGCCTCCCTCCTGAGTGGCCGGCTTTCAGCAAATCATTCTATCTCCATAGTTACGGTGGATTCAATATATAAAATGATATTTCAGAAATAAAACAAGGCGATTTCCGCTAATAAAAAAAGCTTTGAAATTAATAGCTTACAGCGATATTTGATTCCGGATGTATCAAATACCTCTATATCTGCGTTGGAGCGCCGTGTCGGGTGACGGGAATACCGCATGCTTGCATACAAGTTGGAGATGCTATTCCCCTCACTGACCATGCTGTTGTCTTATTCGGGACAGGAATGTTTTTTTGCAGATGAGGCCCGATTTCCCCTCGCCTTTAAGTCGCTTATTCTGGTCGGTAATAGGCTTATTTTTTATTATGACCGACCACGCCCGGCCGTTTTCGGGCAATCGTCTTTTAAGATTAAGACTGCCGAACCGGACCTGTTTTTTTATATGAAGTTAAGCAAGAAACGTAAGGGGCTGATCCCGTTCAGGGGGCGGGTGTGGGCAATCCATCCACAGCGGGCTGGTAGCGGACGGTGAGTTCGTAAAACGCTTTGAGAGCGTCATTGATGTCGCGATCTTCCTGCACTTCGAACGCATTGATGCCGCAACGCTCCATATAGAACAGTTGGTCGCGCAGGACGTTGCCGACGGCGCGGATTTCACCCTTGAACCCGTAACGTTCACGCAACAAGCGGGCGTAAGAGTAGCCGCGGCCATCGCGGAATTCGGGGAAACGCACGGCGACCAGATCGAAGTGCGACAGGTCGTCGATGATTTCATCGACGGACACGCCGCCGCCGATGGTAACGCCCAGTTGGCCG
>DASVCP010000048.1:0-2187 GCA_036381555.1 Gammaproteobacteria bacterium | reverse complement strand
CCGGCCGGTGACATCGCCAACGGCGTACACGCCTTCCACATTGGTACTTTGAAATATGTCCGTGGTAACAAAGCCCTGCTCGTCAGTCATCACACCGGCGCTTTCCAGTCCAAGGCGTTTCGAATTCGGCGCGCGCCCGATTGCCCACAGTAATGTTTCCGCACCCAGACAATCGCCGTGATCCGTTTCAAGCCGAATACCGCCCGCATGGCCGGTAATCCGGACCGGTTTGCAGTGCGGCAGAATTTTTATACCCCGCTCCCGCATGGCATGCATGATTTTGTGCTGCAACAGGACATCGAACGAACTCAGCGGCCGTTCCCGGCGCAGTACCATGGTGACCTTCGTCCCCATCGCCGCCAGCATGCCCGCCACTTCCACCGCCACATAACCCGCGCCGACGATGATCATGCTGGCCGGCCGTTGCTCGAGTTTAAAGAAACCGTCTGAAGTAATGCCCAGCTCCGCACCCGGCACTTCGGATTCATCGGGGACGATCGGATAACCGCCAGTCGCTATAAGTATATGTGCGGCCCGATAACGCCTGCCATTCGCTTCCAGTACTTGCCGGCCGGTAAATCGGGCTTCGGCTTCTATGTAGTCGATCCCGTTGCTTAGAAAGGTACGCCGATAGGCGCCGTGCAGATGATCGATATATGCCTGACGTTTGGCAATCAGCGCGGACCAATCGAAGTCTTTACCTTTGATGTTGAATCCGTAATCCGCGGCATCTTCCAGCGTTTGGGCGACCTGAGCGCCATACCACATCACTTTCTTCGGTACACAGCCTGCATTGACGCAAGTGCCGCCGATGACACTGTTTTCAAACACCGCACAGCGCCGGCCGTAACCCGCCGCCCGGTTGGCCGCGGCGATACCGCCGCTGCCGGCGCCGATGACTAACAAATCGTAATCTTTGTTCATGGATCCTCTTTAATTGACTATGGAGAGTCGTGCAAGCAATTTTTCAGGTCTCACGCGCAGCAGAAAACGCAAGGAGCGGTTTTCTGCTTCGCGTGAGGATATTGGGGTTAAATGTTAGACTATCCTGTAATTCACCTACGTATTCCGATTCTCATGCAACCAAAGCCCGGCTCCGCGATCCATGCTGCCGTCACCGCGATAATGCACGCTTTTAACCGCATTCGTCATACTCTCTCCTCAAGATGGCAGCGGTTGCAAGCCTCGCCGCGATATCAGTTTCTGCGAGATCGCCTGGTGCAATATGCTTACCTGTGCCGCCTGCACAAACCCATAGGGATTTACCTGCTGCTATGGCCGGCCTTATGGGCGCTGTTCATCGCCGGCGACGGCCGTCCGGATCTTTTGGTTTTGTTCGTCTTTGTCGCCGGTACGGTGTTGATGCGCTCAGCCGGTTGTGCGATCAACGATTTTGCCGATCGCAAAATCGATCCCCATGTCGCCCGCACCCGCGAACGACCCGTTGCCACCGGTAAAGTCAGTCCCGGTGAAGCTGTCGGTGTTTTCATAGTGTTGGCATTGGCCGCTTTCGGGCTGGTGTTGCTGATGAACCGGTTAACCGTACACCTGTCGTTTGCGGGTGTCGTTTTAGCCGCCCTCTATCCTTTCGCCAAACGTTACACCTACATGCCCCAGGTCGTACTGGGCGCCGCCTTTGGCTGGGCTGTCCCGATGGCATTTGCCGCCCAAACCGGTGAGCTGCCGGTGGTGGCATGGCTGCTGTTTGTCGCGACGCTGTTATGGGCCACCGCTTATGACACTATGTACGCCATGGTCGACCGGGAAGACGATTTAAGAATCGGCGTTAAATCCACCGCGATTCTGTTTGGCGAAGCCGACGTGGCGATTGTCATGTTCCTGCAGGCACTGGTACTAGTCGCGCTGGTCCTCGCCGGACAACGCTTGCAGTTGAGTGTCTGGTATTACGGCGGCGTCACGGTTGCCGCACTGTTTGTGGTTTATCAATATCTTTTGATCCGCCACCGCGAACCGGCCCGGTGCTTGAAGGCTTTTTTGAGCAATCACTACTTCGGCATGGCCGTGTTCTTGGGCCTGCTGCTGCACTACATTTCTGAAATAACAAAAGCCATTTAACCACGGAGGACACAGAGAACACAGAGGGAAAAAGGAAAATCAAAATCTAATTAACCGCGAATAGACGCGTATGCGGTTTCCTTATTCTTTTTCTTAGTTGTTTTTATTTCT